>SEDW01000193.1 GCA_004193325.1 Pseudomonadota bacterium
TTTTGTTCCGCTTGCTAAGAGCGGAACTTTTTTTATTCCTTATCCACTTGATTGCTCAAGCGTCAAAGGAATTGACGTTCGCACTTGGTTTTTTGCGTATTCTATTCAGTTTTCAAAGAGCGTTTTTTTCCGTTTCCGGAGGGCTGTTGTATCTGAGAGAGTTTTGTTTTTCAAGAAGTTTTTTTAAGAATCTTCTTTACTTGCGTCCGTCTCGTCGTCTTCGTCAGTCCGTTCCAGGAGGGCTGTTGTAAGTCAGTGGATCTTTTTTTTCAAGAAGTTTTTTAATTATCTTCTTTACTTAAGTCCGGCTGCTTTTCTTCATTCCCGCCGAGAGATAGGTTTATACGGATCGAACTTCCGATCGTCAACAAAGTTTTGCAATAAATTTATAATCGTTGCAGCACAAGGGTTTGCGGGCTTTTAGAAGAGTAAGAGGGAGGTGGCGCGATAGCAATTCTCTTGCTTTTTTGGCGAGATTAACATTGACACTATGTAGTTTAGGCCTTGTTTTACAGCATTAAACAGCAATTTTGCCAAAAATGGCGCGAAAGCGTTCTTTCTCTTCTTCTGCTGTGTACTGTCTATAGGTGTAGGTAAGGATGCTTTTGACAACGCGCTCTATCTCTTCTGACCGACAACGCTCTTCGTAATCTATTAGTATGAAGCTCAACCCGGTCTGAAGGCTCTTTAACGACAAAATGGTATGCTCAAGTCTCTGCGCGATCAAATCTTCTGAGGATAGGGCTCCTACTATAGAGAAGACCGAACTGCTGAGGCTATCATCGAGCTTAGACAGGCGTCCCATTGACTCATCGAGCTTTACGTTGAGTCTCGTCAGGCCTTCTTGAACGGCTGCTTCCGGCTTGCTCGTGCTTACGGGCTCCGATTCGCTGTCATGAATTTGCTTGAACGCATTTTCAATCACTTCGTCAGTCAACTGCTGAACGTCGTCGATCAAAACTTTCGTTTCCTTATCCGGATGAAGATAGGTGAACTCGAGAATCTGCTCGGCATCGATTTTATTTTGTTCCACAGTGCTGCTAATGTCCTCAATCCCCTGCATGACAGCTTCAACAGTTGTCACCACGCTTTGGCGAATAGCTAAAAGCTCTCGCTCGATCAGCAAGGTAAAGCTCGACAGAAAGCCGACGAGATAGGCTGTTGAGTCACGATCCTCAGACATGAGAACTCCAAAGTGGAAGACAGCAGAAAAAGATGCGCGACTTAGCCCGCGATCTTAGTAACGGCTGCTACCAATTGTTCTGGTTGGAATGGTTTGACCAACCAACCTTTAGCGCCTGCAGCTTTAGCTCTCTGAATAAGGTCAGCTGCACCTTCCGTCGTGAGCATGATGACAGGAACAGTGCTACCACTTGCCTTCATCTTTTCGACCATTTCGAGACCATTCATGTTCGGCATGTTCACATCACTGATGATCATCGCAATGTCGCTGTTCTCAGAAAGCTTGACGATACCGTCAGCGCCGTCTTCCGCTTCAACAACATCGTAGCCACCTTTTGTGAGGGTAAAACGAACTTGTTGACGAATTGTTTTGGAGTCATCGACGATCATGATTTTCTTAGCCATGTGATACCATCCTTAGTTTTAGCACTGTTATTTACGAGGCTTTATTTTTTTGCCTTGGGTAACCAAAAATCTTATGGAAGACTTCTTTCTCCTCTTCCGAGCTGTAGCTCAGATAGACTTCCGTGAGGACTTTATTGCGAAGCATTTTAACTTTCTCAGGACTACATTCTGTTTTGTAATCGACAAGAAAATTTGCCAGAGCAACCTGTAGCGTTTGCAGCGATTGAATCACATGACCAAGTCTTTGAGCGATTATATCGTCAACCGAGACAGAGCCAATTACATCAGAAAGCACCTTCTGCAAATTTGCATCCAGCATCGAGATCGCTTCAAGATGTTTCGAGAACATTCCACTGCTTCTGAGAAACTTGGATTCGAGGATGACCTTGCGAATGTCGGCACGATCCGCTTCTGGATGGGCTGCCTCTTTTTTCTCCACGGTATTCGCCGGAGACGAGACAAAATCACCAGAATTTACATCCTTAACCAGGACTTCTTTCGCTCCGACTTTCTTTTGAGTGGATTCGTCACTCATCTTCATCATCGAAGCCATCACCTGACTGACGATTCCTTCGAGCATGCCCTTGGTGGATAGCAGTTGCTGCTCGCTTAAAGATGTAAAATCTCTAAGAAAGTCGATCAAGATTTTCGATGCTTGAAAAACATCTTTCCGCTCAAGAGTCACGGTATTCCCTCAATCCATCCCTGGCAGCCGTCTGAAACTGTTCGTCGCGATGCCCTATCGGGCCGCTGCATCTCGCTCTTGAGAAATTCTGCTGGATAGCCCTTTAACCTGTTGATTTCGATGTATATATTTTTAAATCTAATGAAGGATAAGCAGTTCGTACGATCCAGATTCTTCGTAAGCATGAGGTCATTCCCGCGGTTTGCCTCAGTCTATGCTATACTATGGGTTGGCGCGGCCCCAGCAGACCCTTCTTGGTAGGTCCCACATAGTGAAGAAAAATATCCTAGAATTCTTCTACGATCACGTTGATGAAGAAGATTGGTTATACGGACTCGATATTTATACATCGGGCCGGGTTGAGTCATTGCGTTCGATGCACGGCCTCGTGACCGCCAAGGTTTCTGCAGGCGGCCCTCGTGGTGAAGAAGCTCGTCTAAAAATCCATCCAAACGGACACTGCATTCAATGGATCGAATGCACCTGCCGCAAAAACCGCACGAGCGGCGTATATTGTGAACATCTCGCGGCATTCATGATCTGTATCGATCGCGAACGCTCAGAGCTCCTCGCAAACCTTGATACAAAAATGCCTTTGAAGCAGCCAATTTCGCCGAAAAAGAAAAAGCCGGCACCTGGTGAAGAAGATTCAAAGAAAAAAGACAAGTCCGACGGTGCGGCACAAACTATTTTGAGCCACCTCAAAGGAAGCATTCAATACGTCCGCCTGATGGCGAATGGTCCGACCATGAAAGTGCGTCTGGAAATCAAAGCCGGCGAACATACGAATTACCATCTTACTCTCGACGAAGCTGCCAAATTTCTGCAGAGCCATCCTAAGCTGCCGATGGCCGACGAAGACGTTAAAAAGCTTAAAATTCATGCGCAAACTGTAACTCGTGGCACGCGAATCTATCAGGAAGGCGATGAGAAGCTCATTGCTGAGCGTGTTATTGCCATCCCGCACAGTTCGGCTGCGTTCTCGAAACTTCAGGCCCAATATCCTGAAGGCGTTTCCAGTTTTCCTGAAGCGCATCGAATGATTTCCCGTCTCGAGCCAGAAGGCAAAGAGGGGCACTTCGAATTCATTTCTTACAAGGCTGCTCAGAAATACATCGGCCGTGAGTTCTTCTTTCTACCCGAAAGAGGTTATTGGCCGATCGGCGCGCATGACGTGACCGAGAGCTGGAATGATTTATCGGTACGAAAGGCTTTTAACGAAGACTCGTCCGCGCAATTGATTCAGGATGGTTTTGCCGAATACCTAAGCCAGGGCCCGATCTTCCTCGACGCATCCCTGAAGGGCGCTGTCATTGAGAACGCACCGAAACTTAGCGAAATCCATATTCACAAATCCGAAGACGGCTGGTTCTACCTCGACCCTCGTTATCAAAGTAACGACTCGTCGATTTCGATGCTTGATCTCGTCAGTCAGTTCAAAAAGAAGAAGCGGAACTACATCAAGCAGGGCGAGAAATGGGTTAAGATCCCGGACTTCGTCAAAGAACATAACTGGCAGACGGATGAAACAGGCCAGTATCTTAAAGTCAACGCAATGGGTCTTCTGCGCTTGAAGGCTGCTGTTGGCGACTTCGATCAGTTCGTGGGCAGTAAGAAGCTCTTGAATCAGATTCGTAGCAAGCTCGAATTTAATAACGATACCAAAGTGCCAAGCCTTGCACACACCAAGCTCAAACTTCGTGAATACCAGTTTCACGGTGTTCAGTGGATGTGGTGGCTCTATGAGAATCAGCTCCACGGTCTCTTGGCCGATGAGATGGGTCTTGGTAAGACCCACCAGGCCATGGGTCTACTCTCGGCTATTCAAAAGAAAAAGCCTGGGTCGAAATTTATCGCAATCGCGCCAACCACCGTGCTTGATCACTGGGAAGATAAGGTCAGAGACTTCTGTCCTAACCTCGTCGTCCTCAAACATCACGGTCCGAAGCGTAGCCAGAACATTAAAAAAATGATGGAAGATCATGACCTCATGATCACGAGCTACGGCGTGATGCTGCGTGACATTCAGCAGCTCTCAGCTATGCATTGGGATGCCATCATTCTCGACGAGGCCCACTTCGTCAAAAACCAGGACACGGCTACCTATCAAGCTGTCTGTATGATGCAGGCAGACATTCGACTTTGTCTGACCGGTACTCCTATCGAGAACCATTTAGGCGAGATGAAGAATCTCTTCGACTTTCTCGTTCCCGGCTTTCTGGGCTCGGACGAATACTTTAGAAAGAACTTTATCAATCCGATCGGAAAAGGCGCCGAACCCGAGATTGAATTGGCTCTACAAAAGCTTATTCACCCTTTCAAGATGCGCCGAACCAAAGCGCTCGTTCTACACGATCTTCCAGAGAAAGTGGAAGACGTTCGTCACTGCGCGCTCTCTCCGGCGCAGGTTAAGCTCTACAAAGAAGTGCTGGACCTCAAGGCCAAGCCTTTGGTCGAGTCTCTTAAAAATGATGAGTCTCCAGTTCCATTCCTCCATATCTTTGCGATCCTGACCCTTCTGAAACAGATCTGTAACCATCCGTCCCTCGTTAACCACGAAGACTACACAAAGTTTGAAAGTGGGAAATTCGAGACGCTCAAAGAGATCTTGAAAGAAGCGATGGAGTCCGGGCACAAAGTCGTGATCTACAGCCAATACGTGGGCATGATCAAGATCATCAGCTCCTACCTGAAAAGCGAAGTGATCAACCACGAAGTTCTTACGGGCCAAACTAAGAATCGCGGCAAGGTCATCGAGCGCTTCCAGACTGATCCGGAATGCAAAATCTTTATCGCTTCGCTCCTTGCGGGTGGCGTCGGTATCGATTTGACAGCAGCATCAGTAGTTATTCACTATGACCGTTGGTGGAATGCAAGTAAGGAAAACCAGGCGACAGACCGTGTCTATCGTATTGGCCAGAACAAGAACGTTCAGGTCTTAAAGCTTGTGACGCGTGGTACTCTGGAAGAGAAAATCGATCTCCTCATTCAGTCCAAACAACAACTCTTTGAGAAGTTTATGGATCGAGACGAGGAAGTCTTCAAAGCATTTTCAAGAAATCAGCTTATCGAATTGCTACAGTAGAAAATTTCGGTCGACTCGAAAATTTAAAGCGAAGAGCTTAACTGCTCTTCGCTTTTTCATTTGCAGCGGCGTACAGGCTTAAAATGAAATCAGGCCTTAGGTAAACCGGTATCCACAAAGTTTCGAATGCGGAACCGCACCATCTCACGACCAATTTGTTCAAGCGACTCGGCTAGCGGCGGCGAGTCTTTGCGTCCAGTCGTAATCAAACGCACACTCATGAAATAGTCTTTAGGCTTCCAGCCGATCTTCTCGCGATGCGCGTTCATCAGATCGTGAATCGCCGTGTGGTTCCACTCATAGAGCTCATCAAGCAACTCGACGAGTTCCGTAAGCATGGCTTTCATCGACTCGACATCCTTGCCCTTTGGCAAGACTTCAAGACCTTGATAGTTCAAAGCCCCGTTGAAGAAGAAGCTGAAGTTGTCGACAAACTGTTCAAAGCGGGTCATGCGATCCTGAAGCAGGGGACGCAAGGCCAAGAGGTAATCGCGGCTGAAGATTTCATCGCGGATATAATCCACGAATTGATCCGGCGCGAGTTTTTGAATGTAGTGTTGGTTAAGCCATGTGAGTTTTGCCAAGTCAAAGACCGGCCCACCCAAAGAGATCTTTTTCAAGTCAAAGACTTCGATCATCTCGTCGAGGCTAAACATCTCTTTGTCGTCACCAAAACTCCAGCCCATCATCCCAAGGTAATTCACAAGCGTTGTAGGCAAAATGCCGGCACGTTTGTAGTAGGAGAGTGACACTGGGTTTTTGCGTTTCGAAATCTTCGACTTGTCCGCATTGCGGAGTAGGGGAAGATGGCAGAATACAGGAGCTTCCCAGCCGAACGCGTCGGAAAACCATCGGTCTTCATCAAGACCTGATCATCCACACGATCCACGTCAAATTCCAGCTCTCCGCGCAGATGATCTTCGAACTTAACGGTTCCTGTCCTCGGAACTTTCAAGCGCGTAACATTACGCTCGCCGGCAGCAATGCGTTTCTTGACTTCATCAGCAGGGAGATCGCGGCAGTGACCATCATAACGAGTGGTCAGGCCTTCGGCCTTTTGCTGCGCTCTGAGGGCATCAAGGCGCTCTGCGGTGCAAAAGCAATGGTAGGCTGTGCCGTTGTCGATCAGCTTTTGAGAATATTCTTTATAGATAGGGAGACGCTCGGACTGCTTATAGGGACCGAACTCACCACCTACATCCGGACCTTCATCCCATTTTAGCCCAAGCCATTTAAGGCTGGTCAGAATCATGGCCTCACTGGATGACTTAGCGCGGGACTGATCAGTGTCCTCGATGCGGACAATAAACTTACCCTTGTTCTTCTTTGCGAAAACATAGTTAAACAAGGCAGTATAGGCAGTCCCAACATGCGGATCACCAGTTGGAGAGGGGGCGATTCGAACACGTACCTCACGGCTCATGGGATTTTTCCTTTAGTGATTCTTGAATTTCAGCGGGAGATTCTTTATACATGATGCTCCCGCGTCAAGGGTGCTTGAAGCAATTGTTATAGAGTGGAGAACCTCAGTCCGCAACCCCGTTTCTCCGGGTCTATAAATCGGTTTACTCCTATAAAATCTGGCGGTGTGTACTATGGAAGAACAAGGCGCTCTATCTGAGAGCAAAGAACGCTACGGTCGACTCTTTATTAATGATATCGACAAGATCGATTGCGCGATCTTCGATCCGTCAGTCGGCGTCGTTGGGCAGTCATGGTCTGTGGACATCACTGTCGCCGGTCTTCTTGATTCAAACGGCTTTGTGTATGATTTCAGTCTCTTGAAGAAACTCGTCAAGCAGGTTTTGAAGTCTACTGTCGATCATACCCTTATTATTCCCGCACAATCGAAGCTTGTTCACTATCAGGAAACTGAGCGTGGCGAACTCTGGCGTCTGCAGGCCAAAAGCCGTTTGACTGGTGTCAACTCGGACTGGTCTTACCTTTGCCCTAAAGGTGCCGTCTATCCTATGCGTGCGATGCAAGTGACTCGTGAAATCATCGAAGCGGAATGCTCACGATTGATTCGTCACCGTTTGCCGGAAGAAATCTCTTCTGTCGAAGTTCATTTGCGCAAAGAAGAAGTTGTCAGCGGACAAGCCTTCTTCCGCTATAGCCACGGTATCACCGGACACGAAGGCCTTTGCCAACGTCTCTTCCACGGCCACCGTAGTTTGATCGAAGTTCAGGTTGCTGACGAACGTCGTCATGATCTTGAGCAGTGGCTTGCTCACGAAGTCCTTGGTTCTGTTGTGCACGTGGCAGCGATGACTCAACTCGTGAATCCGCCGGAAGGCATCAAAGCGGGTACGCGTCCTGAAATCACGACTCCTCTGACCATCTCTTACAAAGCGTCTCTCGGCGAATACGAAGCGACTGTTCCTGCGAACCGCGTCTTCCTCGTCGAAGAAGAGACCAGCATCGAATCGATCGCTTTCGAACTCGCGAAACTGATCGCAAACGAAGGCATCGAAATCGGTGGACCAATCAAAGTGAAATGTTTCGAAGGCATCGGTAAAGGCGCTATCGCTGAAATTTAGGCCAGAGCTTTTCCTATTGAAAAACGCGATATCTCTCTCGAGGTATCGCGTTTTTTCTTATCCGCTCATTGCGATTCAGCGATCTGGATTGAGATCGCTGTAATAGTTGTAAACGAGTTCATGCCAGAGCTCCCAGAGCGGCTCCTGCTTCTCAGACAGGAAGGACTCAGGATGATACTGCACGCCCAAAGCAGGCCAGCGGCCCTCGTGCCAGGCAATTCCTTCCACCTCACCCGCTTCGCTTACCGCCCAGATCCATTCCCTTGGCAGGCTCGATCTTTCCACTATCAATGAATTGTAGTGTGCCACTAAGAAGGATGTGGAAAACCTGTGAATAATGTTGTTTTCACCAACGGTATGAACCAGTTGAGTAGACCCGTGGAAGGGACTCAAAGCCTTGCCTATCTTGCCTCCCAGAACATGACCAAGACACTGGTGACCGAGACAGATTCCGAGAATTGGTGCTTTACCAAGAAGGATTCGCATCAGGGAAAGCGTGTCGGGCAAGACTTCTGGCCTCTTGGGGCCAGGTGAGACGACAAGCGGTATCGGGGAACGCATGAGATTCGACACCGCATCGCGGTCGTCGAAAGGCACATAGACCAGCTCCATGTCAGCGTCAGAGAAGAGGCGGTCTATCAGGTTAAAACTGAAGCTGTCATAATGGTCTAGATAAGCAACACGCATAATTTAGTACTTTGGAAAAAGTTTATGGAATTCAGCACTAGAAAACTGCGGAAGTCGGTCCTAGTCCCAGCGGGTTTCACGCTCTTGTTCTCCGGAGCTTTAGAATCGCTTGCAGCCGTGAAAAGTTCAAGCTTTGAACGGAAACAGGAAACCTGGTCGCAACTTAACTATTATAGTCCTACCGAAGGCTTTCATTCCAAGGGTTCTTACGGACTCCATCTGGGCATAGGTGCAGTTGCGCCAACGCCGATCAGTGAGGGTGAGAAATCCGAAGAGCGCAATGAATTGGAACAACCTAAAGCTCGGCTCTTCGTCGGCAAGGGCACGCCTTGGCCCGTAGACTTTGGGGCATCGTTCTCGATTCTTGAAGGCAAGAAAGCGATGCAGGGTGGACTCCATATGCAATGGACCGTTTACGAAGGCTTTCAAATGCCATCCATTGCGTTTCGTGCGAGTCGAAGCATGCTCAGCAACTATCACGAGTTGAAAGAACTCACGACCGACTCAGTTGAGCTCGGCGCGAGTTATGGAATTATCCGCTACGTGATTCTCTCTCTTGGCGTGAGTCAGCAGTGGGAGAAGGGTAGAACGCAAGCAGAAGATGAATTTCTGATGCTCGCCGACACAGACCTTCCCGAGTGGAGCGATCGCCGAACGGTATACTCCTGGGGTCTCAATATCAGCCCTTTCACACCATTCATTCAGATTGGTCTTGAGCAGAGTTATTGGGACAAGAGAACCCAGGTGTCTTTAGCCAAGATCTCATTTCTTCTTTAACAGAGCGCTTAAGGTTGAAATAATTCCTTCGCCGCCATCGTCTTGAACTTCTGATCGCGACATTGCCGCAATCTGCTGGTCTTTGCTCTCGGTCAGAAGCTTCAGCTTCGCCTTCAGGCTTTCCGCCGACAAATCCTTTTCACTCAAAACCATCGCCCAGCCTTGTTTTTCAAAAGACTTGGCATTGTGCACCTGATCGCCTCGACTGCCTATTTCAAGCGGTATGAGTAGCATCGGTTTTTTCAGCGCCTTCAGTTCAAAGAGGGAATTGGCTCCGGCCCGGCTGATCACGGCATCGCTACAGGCAAAAATGTCTTCAAGACCCTCGTTGATGTACTCGAAGGATTTGTAACGAGGATGAGAGAAGGGAATACTTTTTCCCTTACCAGTGAGATGTACGACCTGCCAATGCAAAACAAGTTCAGGAAGGATGTCTTGCAGCGCGCGATTGATGCGCTCGGCACCAAGACTCCCGCCCATCACGAGCAGAATGGGGAGCCCGTTCTCAAAATCGAGGCGCTGAAGCCCGCGATCACGATCTCCGAGGAATAGGGAAGGGCGAACGGGAATGCCGGCTTCCTGACTATCCTGCGACTTGATATAGGCCTTCGTATCGGGAAAGGCGTAGAAGAGGAATCGACAGAAGGGAGCGATCAATCGATTTGCAAGTCCCGGAGTCAAATCAGACTCATGAGACACCACAGGGATTCGCAGGAGCCAGGCGGCAAAAGCCACTGGAACGCTGACAAAACCGCCTTTGCTGAACACTAAGTCCGGCTTAAGTTTTTGCAAGAGATAGACGGACTGCACAAAACCCCAGAGAATTCGGCCGACATCCGTGAAATTTTGCAGTGAGAAGTAACGGCGAAGCTTGCCAGTCTGAATACTGTGATAAGGAATCTTTTCTTTTTCGACCAAAGATTTTTCAATGCCGAAGGATCCGATATACGCCAGTTCCCAGCCCAATCGTTTGTAGGCAGGAATCATCGCGATATGTGGCATGACGTGGCCTGCTGTGCCACCACCGGTCAATACGATTTTAGTCATTTCGTCCCAGCCTCCAGACTTGCGAGCGAAGGCAGCTGAAGCTCCAGGGGATAAGCTTCCTCTATACTTCGCGAGATCAAAGTAAAATCCACGACAACGAGCCGATAGCCATCCAGATGCTGATTGAGAAAGGTCATCAATTCTGTATCAGTGGGATCGACGATATAAACGAGATAACTGCCTTTTTCATCGCGATGAGGAGCGCAGCATTGGTGTTTGAGGGCATCGGCATAGGTCAGTTTTTTAAGCACCGAAAGATCAATGTCGTTCTTGTCGAAGCTATAAACCCGGTCGATATTATAGGTCTCAGCAATCGCATCGGCCAGATCGTGTTCTGTGAGCATATGGGTTTGCAGCAAGGCATGATAGGCACTCACCGACCAATGACTACAAAACTTTTCGATAAGCCGGACATTGGTCTGGCTTATATATTCATTCTTCTCAAGATCAAGGAGCAAGTTCACGGCTATTCCTCTTGAGAGACAATTCGTAAGTCAATTTTCTCGAACTGATCCGACTGCAGGACTAGCGCTTGTTCATCCCGTAGGAGACGCGCGCT
>SEDW01001140.1 GCA_004193325.1 Pseudomonadota bacterium
CTCGAATCACCAACCATCATCACTTCTTTGATAAGCGGCAGGCCCTTCACACTGTCTTCGATCGGCACCGGTGCCACGTATTTCCCGTTGGAGGTCTTGAGCATTTCTTTCTTACGGCCCGTGATCAACAGACGTCCATCTTCGTTGATGCGGCCCAGGTCTCCAGTCGAAAACCAACCATCGGCAGAAAGAACTTCGCGAGTCGCTGCTTCGTTCTTGTAGTAACCGGTAAACATCCAGGGCGCGCGGAACTGAATCTCGCCGTCCTCGCTGATGCGCATTTCATTGCCTGGGAAAGGCTTGCCGCAGCTGTCGACGTAGATGTCGTCTTCAATATTCAGCACGCCGCAGCAGAGGTTTTCGGTGAGACCATAGACTTCGCGAATGGGCATTCCGAAGGAGGCAAAGAATTTTTGCAGGTCCGGACGAGTCGGCGCCGAACCTGTGACGAAGAGCCGCGTGCGACTCAAACCGAGCGCATTGCGAAGTTTTTTGCCGACCAAAGCATCCGCCAGCGCCGGGAAAATTCCAGCATGATCGGACGCATTAATCTTGGAGCCTTCCGCTCGACTGCCGCCCATAACATTCGCCATCTTAAAGACGAATTGTTTCATCGGGCTCGCACTGCGGAGCTTGCCTACGATGCCTTCCTGCATCTTTTCCCAAAGCCTTGGGACGCAGAGAAGAATCGTCGGCTGACAACGCGGCAAATCCTCGCCAATCGTATCCACGCTACGGGCAAAAGCCACTTCGGCTCCGCAGCTGATAGCCCCCATTTCCACGAGTACGCGTTCGGCGACGTGACTCAGGGGAAGGAAGGAGAAGAATCGATCGGTGACCCCTTCAGGACTTTCAATGATTTGAAAGCTTGAGAGCATGACTTCCGTCAGATTCCGATGGGTATGCATCACGCCCTTGGGATTACCCGTGGTGCCTGATGTGTAGATCAAAGTCGCAAGATCATCAGGGTCCACGGCCACTGGAGATTTGATCGCGGGAGAACCTTCGACCACGATACTTGGATAGTTATGAATGCTGACCGACAGGCCTTTGCTTGCCTCATCTGTCGCCCGATTGAAGACCAGCACACCTTTGAGGCCATCAGCCTTCAACTGAGGAATCCGATCGAGAGTATCGACTGCCAACCACTCCGCTTCGGAATGCTCGAGGATGTAAGCGATGTCGCGAGTCGAAGCACTTGGATAGATGGGGACCGTGACGCCCCCGATCGAGAGGATCGCAAGGTCGGCAATCAACCACTCAGGACGGTTTGCTGAGAGGAG
>SEDW01001141.1 GCA_004193325.1 Pseudomonadota bacterium
GCGAGATCGTATACGTTGTTATCGATCAGATTCAACGCTTCCGGTCCTGGAGATGCCGCCTCAACGGGAGTGGCTCCGAAACCTTTTACGTAATTACTGATCAGAGTACGCATACCCTGGTCTGACTCAATGATGAGTACAGATTTTAGTGTGTTCTCAAATGCCATGAGTCGGCCGTCCTTCATCATCGATATAGACAACAATTTCGGAGAGTCTGGCGTTTGGGTTAAGTTAAAAGAATTATAGGCGGGAATCGGCAAAAACGAGGGCTTAACCCACTGAAATCGCGTGACTTAAAAATCAGGTTTAGGCAGGCTCACGTTTGTTAATGAGCATAATTCCAAATCTTACAAGCGTATTGATGTCGAATTCACGACGAAACTGTCTGATTTTAAACTATTAAGCCACCTGAGTTAGACAACCCCGATGGCTTCATAAAAATCGTTGATATGCGGTGTTAGAGCGATGCTTCCGCTGGAGCGTCTGCGTTCGTTGGCGAAGAAGTAGGAGAAGACTGAGATGTCAGCTTCAAATTCATACCACTCACGAGACGTTGACGTTCTGGTTTCGCATGAAGTTCTTCTGCATGTTTTGCAGCAAGCTGTCCACAGGCGGCCGACACGTCGAGGCCTTTCGAATAACGAACGGGAGCTGGAATCGAACGGTCCGCAAGATACTTTTGAAAGGCGCGGATATCTTCGTCATCCGGTCTTTGGAAGGGTAGACCAGGATGCGCGTTGAAAGGAATCAGGTTCACTTTCGTCTTGAGTCCGTGGACAAACTTCACGAGTTCTTTTGCTTCGCGAATTCCGCAGTTCGTATCCTTGATCATGATGTATTCGATCGTGATCTTTTTATCCGTCGTCTTTTGGTAGTGAACCAGTGCCGCTTTCAAACGCTCGAGATTATAGCGGCGATTGATAGGCATAAGCTTGGTGCGCAGATCATCACGCGAGGCATGCAGCGAAAGTGCGAGTGCCGCACGACTATCGGTTGCCAGTTTTTCGATCTCTGGCGCGAGGCCCGAAGTGGAAAGCGTCACATGACGAGCCGAGAGGAAGAAGCCGTCTTCGGCCATCATCACGTTCGCGGCGCCAACGGTGTTCGTGTAGTTGTCGAGTGGTTCGCCCATGCCCATGAAGACGATGTGCGAGGTGCGAAGACCTTCTTTAGCGAGAATCTGATTCGCCATAAAGAGCTGAGACAGGATCTCGGAGCGGTCGAGGTGGCGAATGAATCCCAGCTTCCCGGTTTGACAGAAGTCACAGGCCAGCTTGCAACC
>SEDW01000194.1 GCA_004193325.1 Pseudomonadota bacterium
CAAGGATCTCGGGCACTCTCAATGTTGAGGTGTCGACGCTGTGATTCGAAGCATTTTCAACTATGGTCACGTGGGTTCCCCTTTAATTAAGGAAGGAGGACCCGTTAGATATCACAAAGTCGGAAAGAATGCCTCTATATTAGATTCAATAAAATCAATGGGTTAATTAGGTTTGCTGTCTTTGCGCATCGTTTTGATCCGATTCTACGCTTAGACCGAAATAGTCTAAGCCAATGATATGTATCGAAAATCATCCATTGAGGCTTAGACAGCAGCTATTCAAGGGTGATGAATGTTTCGTATAACGGCTTAGCGAAACATGGAGGTCGAAGTTTATGTTTAATACAAAAATGATCCTGGCTCTTGGTCTTGCTCTTGGTACCTTTGCTTGCAGCAAAGATGATGACGACAACGACAAAACTGTCGGCGAAAATGGCGAAACTGCTCAAACCCAAGTCTACACAGACGGCCTTGACGTCAACAAACCACTCCTTGTTGTTTACGGCGACAGCCTCTCGACTGGTGTGCTTTCGAATACAACCCTCGGGCAA
Organism: Pseudomonadota bacterium; assembly: GCA_004193325.1. Taxonomy (GTDB): domain Bacteria; phylum Bdellovibrionota_B; class Oligoflexia; order Oligoflexales; family Oligoflexaceae; genus Oligoflexus. The sequence continues at coordinate 552 of SEDW01000194.1, forward strand.
AACCCAGATAACTCTCTCGCGCTCCAGATCGTGGATTACGTGAAAGCTGGTGACTTTGATGCTGTCGGTTTTCAAAAGAATCTTTCCGATTATAATCTCGCTGCGGCGACAACTAAAGATGTCTACGGTATCCGTGCCAGCTTCGGTGCAACTGCTTCGGTAGCTGCAGACCAAGTCGGTGTCGTGAGCCTCGCGAAATTCGGCGGCAAAGCCGTTGATCTCTCGCACCAGCTGGCTGCCTGGCAAAACCAGAAGTCGACTGTCATCAACAAAAACCCAGAATTCATCTTTGTCATGATGGGATCAAACAGCTCGCTGCGATCGATTTCACTTACGGTCCAACTTTTGCGAACGTAACTGGTGAAGAGTTGAGCTGTAAGAAATTCCGCGAAAAACTCTGCGGCCGCGTTTATGAAGATCCTACAGCGGTCGCTGCACGCGCAGACGGTATCAACGCTGGTATCAAGGCTGCTGCCGATGCTTTGAAAGCTGATGGTGCTAAAGTCGTCTACGTCGATGCGATGAACAGCTGGACATTGAAACCAGAAGAACTGGCTGTGGATTGTTTCCACCCTAGTACTCTCGGTCAACAGACTATCGGTAACTACGTGAAAGCCGCTCTGGCAGCTCCACAATAATTTGTAATTGCATTTTAAAAAGGCCCAGCGAAAATCTTTCGCTGGGCCTTTGTTTTGTCTATTTTTTGGCTTTCAACTCGGCTTAATCTTGTCGACATCTGCATTCACCTTCACACCCGGAGCCGCTGACTCGCCTGGTGCGGTGGAAGTCCCCGGAGCGATCTCGCTACCCGGAGCCGACGTTGTACCAGGAGCCGTCGAACTGATCGAAGTCGGAAGATGATGGCCGAAAGGATCGTGATCGTCCTTGGGAGTATGTGCTGGCAAATGACCTTCGTGATAGCTCGCTTCGTTTTGACGAATCTCTTCCGGAGGCATCGCACTGCTGCTCGAGCCAGCGTCAGCCGCAGGAGCATCCAGCAAGCGGCCGTCAGCTGTATGAATTCCATCCGGGCTTTGCGCAACAGTATGATCGGTGTGCTTGGCATCGATAACGTCAGCAAGAGTCGCTGCGTGGATTTGCTTTTGCAATTCACGGATACGGTCGAGTTCGAGATCGCGCTCTGCTTCGTGGATCGCCTGATCGAAGCCGCTCTTCACGTCGTTTGCGTGGCGCTTCGCCTGAACATAGAATTTGCCGAATTTTTTCAAGAGATCGGGCAGCTTCTCCGGACCAACGAAAACCACTGCCACAACGGCAATGACTAGCAATTCCATAGGACCTATACCGAACATAGGGGCACCCTTTCAAAGAAAAACGAGTCTTCCAACCGGGTTCATTGTAGCGCCCGGAAGGCTCAAAGTACAAGCAGAGGCGAATTAACGGCTTCCAAAGACCTCTAAGAGGGCTTTTTGCGGCTCAGCAAACTTCTTGATGCCGTCGGTCATCAAAAATTCTTCCAATTTGGCAAAATCAACATGACTGTCGATCGCCTTCAGAATCGCGTCGTTCGGCAGATTCTCAATATCGGACTTAAAGACCTGACCGCTTTTTTCGACGGCTTCATTGGTCTCGGGCGGATTCGTCTCAATGTCACTGCCAGCAAAGGCGCCGACATATTTCCACTTGGGATCGTTCGGTTTTTTCGTACCGGTGCTTGCGAAGATCATCTCTTGTGCCAGGGGAAGCTTCTTTTGAGCCCAAAAATCCTTGTTCTTCTTCCAGATACGCTTGGCATTGACGATGCCCACCCAGCCCTGAGCTTCGGCCGAGAGCGCTTTAACATGCTCGTCGGTGTAAACGTCAAGGCGCGAGACAAAGATGCTGTAGACCGATTTAAAACGCTTCACATCAGGATGCCGATCGAGGCCTTTGACGACCGCGTCGCGAGCTGCGAGGTATTGGCGTTCGGAGAAGATAAGAGTGATGTTCAAGGGAATGCCTGCGGCGACGAGCTCAGTGAGAGACTCGATGCCCGCCGGGGTCGCAGGAACTTTAATCATGCGGTTCGGGTGGCCTTTGGACCATTTCTTACCGAGCTCTATGTACTTTTTAACACGCTGGGCATGGGGCATATTCGCGCTGGGATCTTCAATGAGAGGGTCGACTTCAAAGCTCACGTAGCCATCGTTTCCTTGGGTGGCTTCAAAAACAGGCAGAAAGACCTTCTCAACGGCCGAGACCAAACGATCGGTCAGGGTCCATGCCAGATCTTCGCCACTGTGACCGGCTGCCTTGAGTTCGGCGATCTCTTTGTCGAACTTTCCTGATTTGACAAGGTTCGCGACGATAATCGGATTGGAGGTCGCACCCGTGGCACCTTGGCTCTTGCTCAAGGCAACCAGTTCGGGATCGATGGAATCGAGCCAGAGTTTGGTTCCGGATTTGACTAGCGATTGAAGTGGTGAACTCATACACGAAATCCTTTCCTGTCGTCAGTAAGCGGATGCTAGCACAGGGCAGAGGTGGAGAAAAAGCGGCTTTCAGCGCGAAAAGACTTTTAGCCAATCATTCATCCGTTGTTCAGGCTCTGGCGCTTCCGTGAGATTGGAGATGACGGCGATGCTGTCAGCGCCTTCTGCCAAGACTTCTGGAGCATGATCGAGCTTGAGTCCGCCGATCGCAACGATCGGGATTTGAGGCAGGCGCTTGACCCATTCCCCTACTCGGGCAATGCCCTGAGGTCCGAAACGCATGGATTTACAGGTCGTCTCAAACACGGGTCCCAGTGCGATGTAGGAAGGTCCGAGGGTCTTGGCCCGAGCGGACTCTTCGAGAGAATGGGTGCTGATGCCGAGGCGAAGGCCTGAGTCTCGAATTTTTTTCAAATCATCTTCGTTGAGAAGATCGAGATCTTCCTGTCCAAGATGGACACCAAAGGCTCCGTATTCGATCGCGAGCTGCCAGGCGTCGTTGACGAAGAGGAGAATGTCATTCGCTTCGCAAACTTCTTTCGCCCGCAGAATGGATTGGCGAAGCGTGGCTTCGCTCTCGCCTTTGACCCGCAGCTGAACCGTCTGCACGCCGCTTTTGGCAAAGCGTTCGATCCACTCAACATTGGGAAGAACTGGATAGAATCCTATCGCTCGCGGCATGGGTGCGAATTTACCCTCTGGCTTCGCAGAATAATAAAGATCGGAGAGATGCGGAGTTTGTCCGAACGAGAGCAAATGATTTGAGCCCTCTCGAAATGAAATCGCAATCGCAGTCTGCACATAAGAATGTCCCGCGACCACGGCATCACGAAGCTCTTCGCCCTTGGCGATATAGGATGCGATCGCAGTGCTCAGAGCGCAGCCGGTCCCGCGGAAGGATCCAGGAAGACGTTTTGTGCTCAAAAAGAAGGGCTTTTTGCCATCATCGAAGTAATCGACGAGAGTATCTCCCTCGGCATGTCCACCCTTAATGAGCACAGCTGCGACGCCTTGCGAACGAATGATTGCGGCGGCAGTCTTCAGATCGTCTTCTGAATCGATTTTGATCCCGGAAATAATCTCGGCTTCCGGACGATTGGGTGTGAGGAGGCTGGTAGCACGAAATAGATAGTCTCGCATACTGCTCAAAAGATCGCTCGAAACGAAGGAACGACCCGAACTCGAACCCAGCACGGGATCGAGGATAAGCGGAATACCCGGCTTTACATGATCGGCGATAAAGCGAACCGATTCCGGGTTGAGAAGGAGTCCAACTTTATAAGCGGCAGGAGTTTCGGCCGAGGCCAGAGCCTTCCACTGCTGATCGAGCCAATGCACGGAATTGGCTTCGGCAGCAAAAAAAGTCTGATCATTCTGTGCGGTAAAACTCGCAATAATCGTGCGCAGAGGTTGCCAAAGAGCGGCCGCCACGCGCAGGTCCGCAGAAATTCCGGCTCCTGAAAAGGGATCGTGGCCCGCAATGGACCAGACCGCTGGAACGCTATTCATGATCGTATTCATTGAGTCTGCTCATTGTGCCAGAAGGGAACTCCAACCGTCGGCGATGAGGCCTGAGCGCGACTTGATGCTTCCATCAATCCGCTTTCATAAGCAAGGCGGCCACCGGCTACACCGTGTTTGAAGGCTCTCGCCATTTCTACCGGATCACGTGCGAGCGCAACAGCTGTGTTGAGGAGCACGGCATCAAAGCCAAGCTCGAGAGCGTGCGCCGCATGCGAGGGAGCTCCGATCCCCGCATCGACGATGAGCGTGACCTCTGGAAGACGTTTCCGCATCGTCTTCAAAGCTTCGATATTGCGAAGTCCCTGGCCGCTACCAATCGGTGCACCCCAGGGCATAATAATGCGGCAACCCGCATCACGGAGCTTCTCAGCCACGATTAAATCGTCTGTGGTGTAGGGAAAGACCTCAAAGCCTTCAGCACACAGTATTCTCGCCGCTTCGACCGTTGCAAAGGGATCGGGCTGTAGCGTGTCGTCGTTGCCGATGACTTCGAGTTTGATCCAGTTTGTGTCGAAGAGTTCTCTCGCCATTCGAGCTGTAACCAGGGCTTCTTTTACCGAATGGCAACCCGCAGTGTTTGGGAGAATATGCGCTCCGCTCTCGCGAAGGTAAGCCCAGAATCGCTTGGAATTGTTTTCTCTCGCCGATTCGCGGCGAAGCGAAACCGTGATGACCTGACTGCCGGATGCTGTGATCGCATCCTGCAAGACTTCAGGGCTTGGATAACGTGCCGTTCCAATGAGGAGACGACTTTCGATCTGTTTATCGGCGAGCGTCCACATACTTAGCCTCCAGCCATCGGGGCGAGAATTTCAATCTGGTCTTCGGCTTTGACGAATTGCGTGCCGTAATTTCTTCGCAGAACACATTCCTGATTCAGAGCCACAGCCACAAAATGATCGAGGTAGCCGAGACGATGAAGAAGTTCCTGAACACTCAAAGGCTTTTCAAGCGGCGTGGGCTGACCATTGATGATGATTTGCATAACTTAACCTCGGACAAAGCTAAATATCTGCTCGGCATGTTCAACCGGCAAATCCTGGAGAAAATTCCTAAACGAACGAGCTAGCACCGGCGAGAGTAAAAAGCCGTGACGATAGAGTCCGTTGATTGCCACCAGACCAGCTTCGAAACTGATCTTTGGCGCATTGTTTTTAAAGGCCGGACGAATACCGTGAAGAACCTCGACAATGCTCGCCTCACCAAATCCCTTGTGGACGGAATAAGCGGCCGAGAGAAGTTCGAGACTCGAACGGATTGTCACCGGCGCTTCGCTTGCCGACTCAATACTCGTTGCACCGATATAATAATGATCGTTTGCACGTGGCACGATATAGACCGCATAACGCGGATGCATCAGGCGCACGGGACGCTGGATTTTTACTTCCGGCGCGTGGATGAGAAAAGCCTCACCGCGCACACCCCGAAGATCTGCAGTATCCTCAACAGCGCCGATTCCCCGGCAATCGATGACGATATCGTAGAGGAGCGAGCCCTTGGCAGTCTCGACTACATAGGGTCTCAAATCCATCACGGTTTCGCCGTAAAGGATACGAACGCCATCGGCCTCGAGTTTGGACGCGAGGAGTGGAATGAGCTGGCGATTATCGATATGACCTTCGTTCGGCAGGAAGAGGCCCTGTTCGAAGCTATCACCCAACTCGGGCTCAAGATCACGGACTTTGACCCACGCGGCTTCGCTTTCTTTCACATGTTGAAAGATGCGGCGCGTGGCGTTATCGAAATGCGGCTTGTCTCTTTGATGACTCAAAAAGAGTGTGCCGTTGGATTTGAAAAAGATAGGGGAGGGGAGCTCGTCACAAATCTCTTTCCAGAGATCGATCGAACTTAAACCCAACTTAAAGATGAGTTCATCCGCCGATTCAAGCTCGGAGAAAGGAGCCAGCATTCCACCAGCTGCAAAGCTTGTGGATTTCCGATACTCCATCTCAGTGTACTTCTCATAGACGGTGACCCGCCAGCCTAGGGAGATGAGCTCTCTCGCAGTGAGAAGCCCCATGATCCCTGCGCCGACGATGGCAGCGTGTTTACTCAAAGGACAGCCTCTTCTTCTTTAGCCAGACCTTGCGAGATACGCATCGAACAGAAAGAAGGACCACACATCGAACAATAATGAGCCGACTTGTGGCGATCTTTCGGCAAAGTCTCATCATGGTATTTACGAGCGGTATCAGGATCGAGCGCGAGGTTGAATTGATCTTCCCAGCGGAAACTAAAGCGAGCACGGGAAAGAGCGTCATCGCGGAGACGGGCTGCCGGATGGCCTTTCGCAAGAAAGCATCGCGGTTCCGAACCAACCAATCATCGCCGCACCGATAGCGCTGGTAATGTGGTCATAGCCAGGGGCAAAGTCTGTCGTCAAGGGCCCGAGTGTATAGAAAGGAGCTTCATGGCATTCGGTCAGCTGACGAGTCATGTTCTCTTGAATCATGTGCATTGGCACGTGACCTGGACCTTCGATCATCACCTGAACATCGTGTTCCCAGGCGATGAGAGTCAGTTCACCCAGAGTCTTAAGCTCTGCAAATTGCGCGGCATCGTTCGCATCAGCGATCGAACCAGGACGAAGACCATCACCCAGAGAGAAAGTGATATCGTAGGCCTTCATGATCTCGCAGATCTCGTTGAAGCGTGTGTAAAGGAAGTTTTCCTGCTTATGCGTCTGGCACCATTGTGCCATGATCGAGCCGCCGCGAGAGACGATTCCAGTCACGCGATCTTTGGCAAGGCCCACGTGGTCTTTCAAAACACCAGCGTGGATCGTAAAGTAATCGACGCCTTGTTCCGCTTGTTCGATCAACGTTTCGCGGAAAATTTCCCAAGAGAAATCTTCAATGCGGCCGTTTACTTTTTCGAAGGCTTGATAGAGCGGAACCGTTCCAATAGGAACGGGCGAGTTGCGGAGGATCCATTCGCGGGTTGCGTGAATGTTTTTGCCGGTGGAAAGGTCCATGACAGTGTCTGCACCCCAACGCGCCGACCAGACGAGTTTTTCAACTTCTTCTTCAATCGTCGAACTGATCGCCGAGTTACCGATGTTGGCGTTAACCTTCACAAGAAAGTTACGGCCGATAATCATCGGCTCGAGTTCTGGGTGATTGATATTCGCTGGAATGATAGCGCGGCCACGGGCCACTTCCTCGCGGACAAATTCAGCCGTGATATCTTCGGGCATCGCTGCGCCGAAGCTGTTGCCTTTAAGGCGAGCGGCGCGTTCGATTTCGACTGGAGTGAGAGGGCGTGTTTCGCGAAGGACAGCACGTTCCTGATTCTCACGAATCGCAATGTATTCCATCTCTGGAGTGATGATGCCGCGACGCGCGTAGTACATCTGCGAGACGTTTTTGCCTTCTTTCGCACGACGGGGCTTATGGCTGTCGAAAGGCAGAGTGCCGGCTTTCGCCATGAGTTTTAGATATTGGGTCGTGTTGCGTTCTTC
>SEDW01000195.1 GCA_004193325.1 Pseudomonadota bacterium
GGCTTTACGCTTTATAAGGAAGCGAGAGAGGAAGCGGAAGGTTCCGTGAAGGATGCCACGCTCATCGATTCTGGGAACCTTCAGATACGCGAAGTGGGTGTTCGTCACATCACTGATGGACGAAATAACCTTGCCTGGCCTACCCGAGGCTATCGTGTCACGACCGAACTCAGTACGGCCGCCTTCGTGCTCGGCGGGAGTCTTAAGTATTTGAAGTGGGGCCTTGGGTATAACGTCTATCGCGAGATCGTGACGAACTGGGTTGTGGCGGCAGGCTTTAACTACATCACCTATTCCAACGTCAAACGTCTCGATAGTTCCGATGTCTTGCCAAGCAGTGAACGTTTGCCAGCGGGCGGCCCGGAAACGAACCGTGGCTTTAAGGAAAACACTCTCGGTCCTGTCTTTGTCGCCGAGGATGGCAAACAGATTTTCGACGGTGGATCGCGCATAGGATCACATCGGCTCGAGCTCAGATATCAGCTCATTGCTGAAACGATGGCGCTCACAGGTTTCCTCGATAGCAGTAACACGACCTTCTCACCGAAGGAAGCGGAGCGCATTCGTCAGGAACACGCGAGTGTCGAGGGCGATACGAAACCGATTTTCGCTGACAACGAGCCCTACCGATTCGAAGACATCTTCACGCATCCCCAGTATCTGTGGACGAAGAACTACGTCTCCTACGGTCTGGCTGGCAACTACCTTACTCCGCTGGGTTCAGTGAACCTCTCCTTCGGCTGGCCGTGGAGACGCTGCCTGAACAACGAAGAAACCTGCCCGTATCCCCGCGGTAACAGCAATTACCGCAAGCTCACAGGAGCCGTCGTCAGTTTGAATATCGGTGCCAACTTCTGAAGTCGCGCAGCCTTCCCTAAGGAGGCAGCCACCCCACTCCGTTCCCCCGAACATCCGTCATATTTTGTGTCTTGTATTAACCGACAGTAGTGCAGTCGGCTTTCGGCTTGCAAGTTATAAGATTTGGGTAAGCACTCATCGAAATTGCTTAGTTCGAGCTGCAAACACCGTACACTTAAGACTTCTGTGAGAACCTTAGTGGCTTTTGCGGATTCGAATTTTTTAATCTTATTGTATCTAAGATTTGATCACAGTGATCACTTACCAAGTCCCTGAATCCCAAGTGAAAATCGAAGCGCTCGTCGCTCCCTCAATCTCTCGTAAAGAGAGCCAAAAATTATTCGTCGCATCAACAAACAGGCCTTGGGCATTTTCCAAAGACTTGGGCAAAGAGTAGGCATCGCGGGCCGTTAAAGCATGACACGAGCTTCCGTTGAGCTCAACAATCTTGCTCTTATCGCGCATCAGAAGCAGGAGGTTTTGCGACTTGGGATCGATGCTGATGCTGTTCACAGCTTCGGTTTCCGAGAGACTTACCCCCTTCACAAAACAGGCTCTTTGCACCTGACAGTACTTGAAATGCTCTTCGTCACACTTCACCGTCAGGAGAGGACTCGTTCCCGCCCGGAGCCACAGAACATATTGGCTGCCATCACGATCTTTCCATTTCTTAGGTAAGGCGGTCATGCCTGCGATCAGGTCGGGATTGCCTTTCTCCTTGAGTAAAGTTTTCGTTAAGCGGCTTCGCAAGGCCGTGGTTTCCGCCCTTGTCGGCTCGCCCCGACTGTCACTCGCGGGCTTGGGAGTGTCGAGGATAATATCCGCAGGCATTTGCCAGGATTTGAGCGTCTCATCGTAGACGAGCAGCTGGCGGCTCATCACATCAAGGAAAGCCCAGTGCACACCCACATGCAATACAGAGCGAACGCGTCTCATCTTATCTTTGGGCTCAAAGAAAATTCTTTCGCTGCCATCGTAAGGATTATGCAGACTGCCGAAGCCCAAATCCTGTTCCTTCGCGTCGGGCTTATAAACTGAGCGAATATAGAATGCATTCTCTCCCGGAAAGCTCATCACGATCGGCCCTTCGCGATAGACGCCGTAAAGCGAAGATTCGAGAGCAATCTGATAGTGCTTTATCTTGGCGATATCTAATTGTTTACTTGCTGCTTTCGCGGGAGCTGCAAAAGATTCCCCATAGAGCATCCCTAAAAAAGCGAAGAGCAAAGCTGACATTCTCATCCCAATTCCTTTTTCCCGCGGAAGCCCTGATAATGGCCACAATTCATGATAGAATGGAGAGGATTGCCTTGTACACATCCTCGCGGAGCTGATCGGAGCATCAATCGTTATGCCAGATTCATCAGTGATTTATGATTATCTTAATAATCACCATTCGAACGAACGCCTATCCATTCTCAGCAAAATGCGTGAGAAGGAAGAATGGTTTCCCATATCTTTGAGCTCCGATCTTCTCAGGCTCAAACTTCATCACGAAGAACATATCGCAATCCTACACGCGACTCAAAGCAAGCAAAGACTTGTTTTTGAGGATTATATCACAAGTCAGATCGGACACTGGGATCAAAACGTGGCCGCTGCCGCGCTTTGGGAATGGGCGCTCCGTAGCGACTGCATCATGTGGCACCGGACGCTGCCGCTGAGCACCTCGGCGCTTTCCACTCAGCGTATTCGCTACACCCTTGCCGATCTCGCCTGGTATGGCGGTGGGTATGCACTTCTTCAGCATCTGGTGAATACCGAAGGCATGGAAGAGATGTCGGTCGCCTATCATGCGCTGCTCTGCTTTCGCGCTTTGCAGTTTGACATCAAATCCGATCGTCTGCTTAAGCTCGCAAAAGACGCTTTCATGAGCGACAGCGCCCATCCAAGTGTGGCTCCTGAGAAGACGATGCCCTATTACCTGGCCTACCTTTATCGTTACGATAACAGCTGGCTTAAAGATCATCAGACCAGCCATGGCCTCTCTTCGATCTGGTCGCAATTTACCAAAAGCCTCGTCGACGAAAAAACAGTTGAGAAAGATCTCAAAGCTTTTCTCGCGCTACGCGATAAAGATTTCAAAAAAGCCGATCAGAAGGCTTTCATACGCCTCTGGCCTAGCGTCTGGGATCGCCATCTCCTGACGTCCGATCACCTTTGTTTTGCCTTCAAGGTCATGGCTGAAAATCCCTGGCCGGAGATTCAACATTGGGAATTCATCGCCGGTATTCCCCAAACGACTCTAAGTGAAGCCCTTACGAAGATCGATGATCCTAAGGCTTTTATCCTGGCACTCAACCTTGCCGGAAGCTTTCTCGACATCGAGAAGCAAGCGCCCTTCGTTGATAAACTCAGAACAGTGCTGCAGTCAGCAAGCGATCCTTCTCAACTTCTCACCACCGTTTTGCCAAGGTATTCGGCATTGCTGAATGCCAGTGGCAAAGACAGTGTCTTCGCCAAGATCTTCACCGAGCGTCAGGCGATGCTCAAAGCCTTCCGTTCGGGCGAAAGCTCGGAGATCCAGGGCCTCGGTATTTGGGAAAAAGATTTCACTCCGGACGAATCGAATCGTCAGGCCTTTTTCTCCATGGCTTATAACGGCAAAAAAACGGAAGACATCAAAGGCACAGATTTCTGGGCCCAGATGATTCAATGCTGGAATAAACCAAGTCCCGAAAAGATCGACGGTCTCGCGACGATCGCCCGTCAGGAGCCGCATCTCTTCCACCTATGTTTTATCGATACGATGGGACGTTTTAAAGGCGCGGACAACGCTGCCCTCAAACTCCTCGATTATATTCGCAGCAAAGAAGAGCCTGTACTTCGTAGCGTCGTCTACGCTTTGCAAGGTATCGGTACGGTTCGGGCCTCTCAGGAACTGGTGGCTTTCCTTACCCGTCCTAACATCAATGCGATGCTGCAGCTTGAGATTGCTCAGCTCCTCAAAGAGCGTGATGTCAGTCATCTTCAGGCCGAACTCCGCTCTGCCTTGAATGACCTCCATTTCCGTTCGATGACGGACAGTCTACACATCGGACTGCATGATGCGATCACCAGCCTTCTCCTCATCGAGGAGCCGGCAAAAGCGTCCAAAGCTGCGCCGAACTCGGGCAACACGCCGACGACAGCCGATCTGGACAGCCTGCTCGAGCGAAAAATCAAACGCTACGGCGAACTCTCGAGCGAAGTGAAACGGGCTCTGCGGACGGCTCAGTTCTTTCATATTCAGGTTGAGAAGGTTCAGGATCGCCTCGAGACGATCGATCTGTCGCCCACCATCGACATGCAGTACAAAGCTTTGGAAATCTGTTTCCGTGAGAAGTTTGAAGATGCCGCTGGCGAACTCATCCGTAAGGGTGCCCTTCAGCGCAAACTCGATATTATCGGCTATGCTCGGCCCATCCCGCAGGCGATGGACGACTACGAAATGTATATTGAGAATCTGCCGATCGTGAACACCATCCCCTTCTTCAGCCGTTTTAAGCTGAGAAAAATGCTGCGCGCCATTTGCCAATATCGTCCAGGCAAACGTTTCACTCTGGATGGTCTCAAAGCTTTTGCGCTGTTCTTTATTTGTTTTTCGCGTAAAGATTGTCGCTACGGATTAAGCGAACAATTCAAAATCCGCAACATGAGCAACGACGAACTTCTGCTCTTCTGCAAAGAATTGCATGTCTTTCAGGACTTCCGTAACCGTGCCGCGCACGAAGGATTTCACCCGGACGCCAGCAATAACCTCGATAGTATTTGGGATCGCACGGCAACGATTATAGAGGGCATGTTCCTCATCGCCGACGGTTTGGAAGAATCGGACGCTCCTAAAATTCTCCTGAAAAGCAGTTGAATGAACGCCGCGGGACGTGAGCGGCAGCAGAGTGAGGATCGTACTCCTCAAGACAAGGAATGAGCTATGGCGACCCAGCCACATATTCTTTTCGTGATCGATAATGCCAAGGATGAGAAGGCCCTGCGCGAAGCGCTCGGAAGCAACTACATCCTCGAATTCTGTCACGATCCTGATTCCACCCTCGATGTCCTGGCTTCCTCGAAGCCAAACGTCGTTGTGCTTAATTTTCAAGCCGACCTCGTCAGCCCGCTGGCGATCGCGCATGTGATGCGGAATGATCCTCAGGCTGACTACGTAGGCCTCATCTACATTTCGCACCAGGAAGCCAATGAATGGCTCGAGCGCGCGGTGATGGCTGGCGTCGATGTCTGTCTTCCCGAAAACCGCACGATGCTGCAGACGACGACGGCTATCGAAAGCGTCCTTCGCCTCTGCGCAGCCAAACTCGAAGTCCAGCAGATGAATGCCAAGATGCATAGCGCTTACGAGCGTTTGAAGAGCCTGTCCTTCACCGATGATGTTACAGGCTTTGGCAACCAGCTCTTTCTCTCGAATCAGCTTCGAGTCGAATTTAAACGGGCCCAGCGTTACCAAAAGCACCTGGCACTGCTGATCGTAAGACTCGACGGCTATAAGCCCAGCGATATCCTCAGCCCCATGCAAGAGACTCTGATTAGTCGGATTGGTCAGACGATTGGCAGCTCAGTCCGTTTTGAAATCGACTTCAGCGGCCGCTCCCGCGAAGCGGAATTCTTTGTGATTCTCCCTGAGACCGAACTCGACGGTGCGATCTCTGTCGCCGAACGCGTACGAAAAAAAATCGCCAAACTTCACTCGAATTCTAAGAATGAACAGCTCGCAACCTCAGTTGGTGTGGCCCATTTCGATGGCGATCGCGGCAACTTTGAAACCTTCGAAGAGTTCATGAATACAGCGATCGTAGCGGTGAAAGCCGCTCAGGAACACGGTGGCGACCAATATTGGGCGCTTGATACTTCGGCCGAGGAAATTCCCGAAGAACGCAGCGCATGATCTCCGCTCAACTCTGATCATTCAAACCCAAGACAGTCACTGCTTGCAAGTCTTGCCCGAGCTGGTTAATCTTTGAACATGCCCTTACAAAAGTGCGGGAGTTCACCAGCTATGGCAAGTCCGATCCTCTCCAAACTCGCATCGTTTCCCACTGCAATTCTTCTAAGTCTCGCGAGTCTGCTCGCGGCTCCCCAATTAATGGCTCAGGATCCTGATCCTCTTCCAGACGAAAATTGGGATGGAGCGCCTCTTATATCGCTCGAAGCACGCACTGTTTTCCCGCTCTACATTGGGGCTGGCGTGCAGCTTCATGCGTCTCCACAGCTTCGAATCGGCCTTGATTTTGGGCAAACGCCGGGTGCTTATGCCGAAGCCATAGGCAGCGTCGCCTCGCGCCTTAAGGGCAACGAAAACTATAAGCCGACGATCATCGCCGCCTTCTCCGATAA
>SEDW01001142.1 GCA_004193325.1 Pseudomonadota bacterium
CTTCTCGATCAACCTTCGATACTTATCTCCCGTCCAGAATATGCACTCTCCTGGAATCCATCGACGCGTATCGTCAACTGGGCCTCGTGGGTCCTCGTCGATGGGAATGTCGGCAAGACCAATCGCAGTGGTTTTAAACGTGATGAGGACTTGAATAAGTTCCTTCTCGCTCAAGGTGAAACAGCGGTTGGACCGGATGAATACAATGACAAGCACTGCTTCGATCGGGGTCACGTCGTGCCTTCGGCTGACCGGACTGAGAAGTTCGCTCAGAACCAGGCCGTGTTCAAAATGAGCAACATGATGCCTCAGACCGCCTTTCTAAATCGCGTGATCTGGGAACGCCTCGAGGGCACAACTCGCTCTCTGCTCGCGAGAAACCCGAAGAATCGCTACTGGGTCGTAGCAGGCCCGATCTTTACAACGAAGATGCGCTACATGGGTGTGAAGAAGAACATTGCGATCCCTGATTCCAATTTTAAAATCGTAATCGATCTGGGATCGAGCAAATCATCGGTGCCGAAACTCATTGCCTCGGTGATCATGCCAAACGTCACATCGAAGGGCACTGACCCGATCGACGACGAAACCTTCGAATGCTATGAAGAGCGCAATCTGCCATCAGTTGACGTGGATTGGGCGGATTATACAGTCTCGATCGATGAGATTGAGAAGGCTGCTGGGGTTGATATGTCTGCTGTGAAAGCGATGCTTCCATAAGACTTACGGAGACGAGTGAAGAAGAGCCAGGGATAGATATTCCTGGCTCTTTTTTTATTCGACGGCCCAGATCTGTGGGACATCCCTGGCTTTTGTCCCCGCTGAGGGAAGAGCTTGGAACATGCGGAATTCGCCGCTGCTCGTTCCAACATCCGGGAAAAGCGACTCTAGGGAATTGTCGAGACGAAGAACTTCCACAGACCCGCTGGCTCTGATCGAGTAAGAATCGCCTTTCTCAATGATGAATGCTGCTGAGAGTTTGCAGGTACGAAAGCCATAACCTTGAGCCGGAGTGCATGATGCGGTCGAAGCTGTTCGTGAATGGGTGATTGTCAAGGTGCCGACGTTGGTTGAGGAGCTCGTGTAACCTCCCAGTTGGGTCAGGCTGAGCTTTGATGAGGCGTTTGCGTAGGTGGTGGAACAGCCGCTGCAATCATCGCCCGAAGCGGAGTAGGGCTGGCCTGCAACGTTCGCGCCTCCGCTCACGCGAAAGCCATACTGAGGGACGCGAGTGGCGGGATGAAGTTTGTCGCTGTTATTCATGTAGGCAAGGTAGGGACC
>SEDW01001143.1 GCA_004193325.1 Pseudomonadota bacterium
TCTCAGGCAAACGGGTTTATTCTTGTAGAACTTATCGGCCAGCCTTTGATGCGGGCCGTTCTTTTTGAGAACCTCCAAACCCTTTCTACGAAAAATGCACTCGAAGAAATATTCTCGACACTGGGAACTCGAGAGTTTGTCTTTTGTTTGCATCTCATCGCAGGAAATCACATCTCAGCAAACGACGACTCCTTTCTCTGGCGAGATAATCGACTGGATGTCTACCTGACCAAAGGTCGAAGTGGTTTCTCGCCTCGTGGCCTGCAGTGGGACGGAGGTTTGCAAATCTCCTACACGCTGCCGGACGAAAAAGCGGATCGAGCAAAAGAAGTGGATGAAGACGAATACGCGAGGCTCCTAAAATCTCCGGCCTACATTTCCCAGCTTTCAAACAGAGCGCTTTAACCTATCCCAGATCATCCAACGTTCAGAACATTATGCACGCCATTAAATCGGTTTGAGAGGCTCTTTGCCTGTTGAGAACGATATAGCCCACCTATCACTGCCACAGTCTAGAATCCATTTGCCGGCGACTCGATCTTGAGGCTATTGCATCCTAGCTTTCGATTGCGTGACGATCACATTGCGAAGTTGAAGAGAGAGGGGCATTGGCAATGAAGTGGATTTTAATAAGCTTGATGGTGAACAGTGCAAGCGCATTTGGAGCAGCTACAAATGCGGGAAGCGGCTATTACGGAGTCAGCGGTGCAGGTAACGGGGAGGGAAATTTTTCCAAGAATGTTTTCGAATTCGAATTCAATAAAGATTGCGTTTTCTGCTTCGCCAATCTTGTCAAGTTGATTGAAACCGAGCCCCCGATCGAAACAAAAGCTCTAAAGAATTGGCACGCGCCACTCACTCTTCCAAAAGATTAAATCCAAACACTAAGGATTCGCTCGATCATGAAACTCATGAAATCTATGGTTCTACTCCACGCGCTGACAGTCTCGATGATAGGCTTTGCCCAAGGTAGCGGTAGCGGCAACTCCGGTAGCGGAAACTCAGGCGGATCGGACGGAAACGGCAATGCTTCTGGCAACGGATCTGGAAATACGGTAACGGTGAACGTGACGATAGGTTGTATCTTCTGCTTCGGCGGAGCTGGCAAGATTGAGCCAGAGTGGCATCCTCCTATGAAACTGCCTGATACCCTGAAATAAGTCTAAAGGAATTGTTCGATGAAATATTGGATTGCAGCAGTATTAGCGTTAGTTCTGGGAGCGGGAGCTTTCTTCATGTCGAAGAAGAGGGACGTGCGCCATCCAGCGGTCGCCGCTGTC
>SEDW01001144.1 GCA_004193325.1 Pseudomonadota bacterium
CCGACAATCGATTGCTCGTTGACCTTGATCGAGAATTCTTCAAGCTCTTGCTGAACAGTCTCGTTCTGCGTGACTTTGAAGACGATACGGCTATCCGTTTCGCGATGTTCATTCCAATCAACGGTATAGATAGAGCCTGCGTCCGCATTGGCGATCTCGCGGGCTTTTTGAAGAATGAGCGAGAGCAGTTTTTTGGTATCGCGGACGCCGTTTAATTCGCGGGAAACACGCAAAACGTATTTGACGTTGTCGTTTGTTTCTTTTACGTTTTTGTTAGCTTTTTCAGCGCGAATCATAAGGGCTTGAAGGCGAGTCATGTTATGAATTGCGTTTTGCAGCTGCTGCACTCTTATCGGCACAGAGAGAGTGCGAAAGCTTGCCTCTTCGAGCGCAGACGGAAGCTGAGTGAGCTCGTCATCACTGCCGGTGCATATGAAGCAAAATCCGGAGTCGTCGGATTTTTCAAGAAAGGGTTGCATCTTCTGAGAATCTTGCCAGACTTTGTTCTCTAAAAAGACAAGTGTCAGTTCGCCCGCGTTGATGCTGAACACGCCATCATCGGGAACGTCGATTTGATACGAACTGTTGAGCTGTCCTGAGACAGCGATCAGTTCGACGAAGCTTCCGACTTCATCGGGAAGATTATTCTGAGTAGTTGTGGGAGTTTCTCTGGCTTGGGAACTCATAGTCGTCCGCATACTAACTGTGGGAATAATGATGCCTCGACAGCGAGGCACATATGGCTCTGTATGACCATTGTAACCCTAAAACGTTACCGTACCAAATAGGCAGCTTTTGTACTGCGAGTATTCGGGCCGGATAAATGCTAAAGAACGCCAATATCGGGAAGACTCACAAGAAGTTGGTCCCTAAGGAGATGTGGATATGGATTACGGTGTAGTGCTCGACCTCGAGACCAGTGGCATTGAAGTTGGTAAAGACCAAATTATCGAGGTCGGTATTTTGGAGTTTTGTGTAGGCGAAAGTGGAAAGCCTCAAATCACGAATATGTACAGCGGCGTGGAAGATCCAGGTTTCCCACTCTCCCCTGAAATTCAAAAACTCACCGGTCTCACCGACGAAGCCTTGAAGGGCCAACGTGTGGACTGGGATACCGTACGTAAGATGCTGGAACGTTCCTCTCTTGTCATCGCCCACAACTCAGCCTTCGATCGCGCCTTCATTGAGCTGCGTCCGGAGATGGCCGGTCTCGATCTCCATTGGGCCTGCAGCATGAAGCACATTGATTGGGAAGGAAAAGGCTTTCGCACGAGAGC
>SEDW01001145.1 GCA_004193325.1 Pseudomonadota bacterium
TCGTTCATAGGATTTGGGGGCGGTGTTCCCAGATCAACTTTGAGAGTCTCGGTGATTTCTTTGGCGTCGGCTTTGGTGAGGTAAATTCGAACTTCCCATTGATCCGGTGCGAGGAAATAAAGGCCTGACACTTTATATACGCCTGTGAGCTTCTTACTGTCCTTGTCCACAACAGGAACGACGTCTGGCTGAACAATACCGTAGCTATGAGTGGCGCTCCAAACAGAGACGCTCAACTTGCCAGGTGCTTCGACCAGTTCCTGGGTCTTCACGTCACGCACTTCCACTTTCAAAAAGCCTTCGTCATTGAGTGCAGGCGCTTTCTTCCAGTAGGTGAGGAGCTCGATGCCCATTTCTTCGATGGGGAGCGTCGCGGCCAAAGTCTTGTACTCAGATTTGTCAGCGGCATCGCGACTGCTCGTCTCAGCAGCAGTTGCAGTCACGGCAGCTTCGGGTGTCACGGCTTCGGATTTATTTTTAAAGAATCTAAAAGCAAACACGCCCGCAATCAAGAGGAGCGCAAGCAAGAGAAGAGGGGCAACACGTTTCATCTTGAATCCCAATGCAATGTTTGGTTGAAAGTAAGTCAAGCAGCTCATAGCAAATCTGCTCTTTACCGATGGATTGCTTGGCAAAGTCGGGCCGTTAGCAAGCCTTGTGATCTACCCCGATTGGCTATGGGATTGCAACGGGTAATGCGTGTTTTTCGTCGAATGAAAAGCTGTTTTTATGCGATCGATTGAAGATTATGATTGGGTCGTGAATTCAGGTTGCGAATACCTAGCTGAAGGCAGCCTTCGCAACCATCCCACTACCCATCAATCACCAAGGGTGGAGCCCCTCGACATGTCCAAATTTCCCAGTTCCGAAATCCTCAGATAAAATTATCGGCATGAGGCCTTTAGCAGAAGCTTCTGGGGTCAAGGTTATTTCCGATTGAATGCTCGGGTTGAGGCTCGATGAATTGAACGGAGAAGGTCTTATCAAGAAGACGATCGCGGCAACGTTCAACACCTATGTGATCACTTCCAAGGGGAAAAGGTTGATAAAACTTATGGAGGGACTTTTAGAATGAGGAGTCCTCTAGATGACCTGAAGATGAACATGCGAAGATTATGAGGCGAATCTGAGGCGAAGATCGATTGTACTACGATGATTAAAACTTGGCTAAAATTTCTTCACCGCCTCAAAAATCCCTTTCATCCTATGATATAAGCGAAATTTTATCCGCAATGAGCTAGGTCGATCACCGGATCTTGGCTTGCATCGCTTAGAT
>SEDW01001146.1 GCA_004193325.1 Pseudomonadota bacterium
GCTTAGCCGTTAAGCTTTTTGGTTGAGGCTTTTGGAGGATAAAACCTTGAAGAATCATATGACCCTCTGTTTATTATGTTCGGTGCCTGCCTTTAGTAATTATGCCTGTGAGAACACGGCAGCGACGCCCCGGGGAAGTATAAACTACAGCTCAGTTTCCCCGGACATCATCAGTAGTGATCAAACGGTCGACATAAGGCCGGTTGATTCTCCTCCGGAAAACGCTCTTCCTCCTCTCGCTCCCGGTTCGGCTCCTGTCCCAGCACCAGCTGCTTCTCCTTCTCCATCTCCCGGTCCACCCGAACCCATCGCCGAAAACGAAAGCACAACACCACCGAATCAGATTATGGGCTCTTTTCTCCGCTGCTTTATAGAGGAATCCAACAAAGCAGTAAAACTCGAAGTCGGCTGCCGTTTCCAGGATGTGAATGATGGGCGGGTGCTCCTCTCTCAGCTGGCTCGGAAGGCGGAATATTCTCTGCCAAGAATTCTGCCGCCGAGCGTGAGTCTTGCCATCGAACCCTTGGATGATGATCCCAATTACGACGTCGTTTTTCATCTCAGTGGCAAGACTTTTACTGAGCTTCGGGGCGTGGCGTTTGGGGCTTATTATGCGGTGAAACTCTTTGATCTCGAAAACGGTGCAAAAGAAGCGTCGATCGTCGACGCAGGCAATTCCCTTTTGTCGACGATGCCGAGACCCTGGTGGCAACGGGAAATTGCCAGTGACACCAATGAAGATCAGTACTGCGCTCCTGGCGAAACCTGCCGCTTCGAAGGGAGCCGGCTCCTCTGGACGCGGGATGACGGGCGGGAATACGAGCAGGTCCCCGCTGCGACACTCTGCGGAAATCTTGATGACGGCTACAGCGACTGGCGCCTGCCTTCGGCTGATGAACTCCACGTGGCTTACGCCAAACACATCGATGCCTTAAAATCATCGAGTCTTATGAATCTGCGTTTTGCCTACTATTGGACTGAGACATCGCTCGGTGCGGATCAATATTCTCTCGTAAATATCTTTACTGGCGACTATGCGAGTGCTGGCGGAACTCAGAAAGCCGGGGTGCTTTGCGTGAGAGATCTCTAGGCCTGCACCGACTTAGATCTTGTCAGAAGTCGACGCTTTACGTCGCCAGATAAATCCATCCCAAATATAATGCGTGGCCTGTGGGAGCGCGAGTAGGGGAACGAGCCAGGGCAAGGCCTTCGGATCCGCTTCGTTGAACCAAAGACTGAAGCCCTGAAAAAATTGTCCGTACTCTTTCCATACTAG
>SEDW01001147.1 GCA_004193325.1 Pseudomonadota bacterium
AATCTTTCGCCAGTCAGCGGTTTGACGATTCCCGGTCCAGCCTTTCAGTTGACTTACTTTGGCTCGGCCTTGAAAAAACTTGGTGTCGAACTGGAAGTTGTTCGCGCCGGTAAATTCAAGTCTGCCATGGAACCTTTCGTTCTCGACGCTCCTTCCCCTGAAACGATTGAAATGTACGGCGCGATCGAAAGCTCGCTTCGCGGCACACTCGTGGATGGAATTTCGGAAGGCCGTAAGAAGTCCAAGGATGATGTCAACGCCTGGTTCAAACGTTCCCTTTACACGAGCCAGCAATCCCTTCAGCAGGGCCTGGTCGATCGTATCGGTTATTTGCCCGCCTGGATCGAAGATATCAAGGTCGAGGCCAAAGCCAAGAACGTTATAGAATTTAATAAATATCGTTCAGCCACCAAAGATATGGATGATGGCAAAGTCGCTCCAACCATGGGTTCTGGCGATCAACCTTCGATCGCTCTCATCGAAGCCAGCGGCGAAATCGTTATGGATGGCGGTGGCGATTCTGATGGCAAAATCACTCCGAAACAATTGATCAAAGAACTGCAGTGGGCGCGTGAACGTGAAGCGGTCAAGGCAGTTGTGTTTCGCATCGATTCCCCTGGTGGATCGGCTCTCGCGTCCGATCTGATCTGGGATGAAGTTCGTAAGCTCGTCGAAAAGAAACCGGTCGTCGTGTCGATGGGTGCGGTAGCAGCATCGGGCGGCTACTACATCGCAGCTCCTGCGACGATGATCGTGGCTGAAGCGACGACAATCACGGGTTCGATCGGTGTGATCGGTGCGGCTCCCAAAGCTCTTCAGGTTGCGGAAAAGTGGGGCGTGAGCTTTCACCTCATCACGCAGTCGGATCGTAAATCCTATCTGAATTTGAGCACACGCAGTTCGGAAGCTGATAAAGCAATTCTCGGCGAGCAGATCGACGAGACCTATAACGCTTTCGTCACCAAAGTTGCGACCGGCCGTAAACAAGATCCTGCGCATATCTTTGCCATCGCCCAGGGCCGCGTTTACACGGGCCTCGAGGCCTCCAAAATCGGTCTGGTCGACAAGATCGGTGGGCGTGATGCCGCGGTTCGTGAAGCCGAACTCCTGGCGAAATTTGATCCCGAGCAGCTAAACAAAGTCGAGACCTATGAGCCCGACAGCGATTCGCTGATCGACTGCCTCTCGAACGGCAACGCCTGGAACTGCATTAAAGAGTTCCGCAAAGGTGTGTTCACGACTGTGAAGACTTACGAAAATCAGAAATATGAACG
>SEDW01001148.1 GCA_004193325.1 Pseudomonadota bacterium
GGTTGCAAGCTGGCCTGTGACTTCTGTCAAACCGGGAAGCTGGGATTCATTCGCCACCTCGACCGCTCCGAGATCCTGTCTCAGCTCTTTATGGCGAATCAGATTCTCGCTAAAGAAGGCCTGCGCACCTCGCATATCGTCTTCATGGGCATGGGCGAACCTCTTGACAACTACACGAACACCGTAGGCGCCGCGAACGTGATGATGGCCGAAGACGGCTTCTTCCTCTCGGCTCGTCATGTGACGCTTTCCACCTCGGGCCTTGCGCCAGAGATCGAAAAACTCGCGACCGACAGTCGTGCGGCACTCGCTCTTTCGCTGCATGCCTCGCGAGATGATCTGCGCACCAAGCTTATGCCTATCAATCGCCGCTATAATCTTGAGCGTTTGAAAGCGGCACTCGTTCACTATCAAAAGACGACGGATAAAAAGATCACGATCGAATACATCATGATCAAAGATACGAACTGCGGAATTCGCGAAGCGAAAGAACTCGTGAAGTTTGTTCACGGGCTCAAGACGAAGGTGAACCTGATTCCTTTCAACGCGCATCCGGGACTACCCTTCCAAAGACCCGATGACGAAGATATCCGTGCCTTCCAAAAGTATCTTGCGGACCGTTCGATTCCAGCTCCCGTTCGTTATTCGAAAGGCCTCGACGTGTCGGCCGCCTGTGGACAGCTTGCTGCGAAACATGCAGAAGAACTTCATGCGAAACCAGAACGTCAACGTCTCGTGAGTGGTATGAATTTGAAGCTGACATCTCAGTCTTCTCCAACGAACGCAGACGCTCCAGCGGAAGCATCGCTCTAACACCGCATATCAACAATTTTTATGAGCCCTCGGGGGGAGTCTAACCCCGAGGGCTTAGTAGTTTAAAATCAGACAGTTTCGTCGTGAATTCGACTTCTATACGCTTGTAAGATTTGGAATTATGCTCATTAACAAACGTGAGCCTGCCTAAACCTGATTTTTAAGTCATGCGATTTCAGTGGGTTAAGCCCACGTTTTTGCCGATTCCCGCCTATAATTCTTTTAACTTAACCCAAACGCCAGACTCTCCGAAATTGTTGTCTATATTGATGATGAAGGACGGCCGCCTCATGGCATTTGAGAACACACTAAAATCTGTACTCATCATTGAGTCAGATCAGGGTATGCGTACTCTGATCAGTAATTACGTAAAAGGTTTCGGAGCCACTCCCGTTGAGGCGGCATCTCCAGGACCGGAAGCGTTGAATCTGATCGATAACAACGTATACGATCTCGC
>SEDW01001149.1 GCA_004193325.1 Pseudomonadota bacterium
GGCGTGAGGATGGATCGATAGGTATGATTTTTTAGAAGAGCGAGATTGAGAAAGCTGGAATTTCTTACAAAATCGCGATCCGGCGACTCAAGATCAATGTCATCAATTTCGTATTCATCCGTCTGAACCTTTTCGATCTTGTGACCGATTTCGGTCGCAAAATTATAGAGTCCTCGCTGGTAGGTGTAGGGCAGGGAAACTTGGCCTCCATAGGAGAACTCGCGCCACTGCACATCAATGTCGCTATCAGGAATTTCATAGCTTCGTTTTCTGGCGTCTGCCAGAACACTGAATACGACAGGCAGCATTTTGAAATCAACTTGCAGATAGCTATAGGGGTCGGAAGTCTCGGCCTCTTCACCCAGCTGAAGATCGATGGAAAAATCGTTGAGATAGTTGTCCATCATCAGGTTGAGTCCGATTCCCCGGCCGGCAAAAAAGCTCCACGAATGCGGTGTAAAAGCTCTCGATTCAAAACGATTGTAGTCCTCTTCCGAGAGTTGCTCCGGCTTGATGAGCGGAGCGTTGGCGAGGTCTGGGAGCTTCACAGGTGCTTTGGCAGCGTAGGAGTCGTTTGCCGAATTCCCAAGATATTTGTAATCGATCAAATCGTTGACTGACACTTTTGTGCAGCTGCTCAAATCAGCCGTCTTTATCTGGAGACCGTTAGGAGTCTCGCTGGCATAAGTGAACGTCCCATTGGCGAAAGCTGGCGTGTAGGAGGCTATCGGGCTCTTCGTGCAGCGACTGAAGCCTTTTTGTTCATGATCATAGAGCAGAATTTCCTGAGCGCCCTCGATCTGACCTTCGAAGAGAATCTTTGATTTCAAATCACTGTGCAGACCGAAAATTGTGTTACGCGAGGCGGGGACGACTGTAGAAATCAGACCTTTGTCAAAGCTCGCGATGACGAATGACTTGTAGCCATTTTTGTCGTTGCCGATGACGCCCAAGGTATCTCCGGCCAAAGGGGTAGCCTCCATGAGATCGAGGCCAGGGATTTCCAAGCTTCTCTTCACCTTCCCGTTGAGATCGAGTTCCACGATTCTCCAGGGCTTATCCTGGGCAAACTCTGCTGCAAGTATTCCCTGGTGATCGGCGTTGAAGTGCGGATTATAAAATCTTTGCTTGTCTGTGATGATTCGCTTACTGCCATCGGAAAGATCGATAAGAGCGAGATCCGACGAACTCTTTTGACCAAATCGCCAATCGGGACGCAGTTCATTATAGATGGCATGAGTCGGACTGAAATCGACACGGGTGATATCCGCCAATCGGGACGCAGTTCATTATAGATGGCATGAGTCGGACTGAAATCGACACGGGTGATATCGATCGAGTAGGGGATTTCGGCGATTTTCGTCTCGCTGCTTTTACTGCGATGCATGATGGAATGATGGTTGTTCAAATCCCAGGAAACGTAGTAACTGTCGTCGCCAAAAACCTGGGCATTAACTTCTTCGCTATAGGGTTTGGCCGGCCACTCTCCAGGAGTTTTTTGAGCCCATTCCTTTTTCAGATTTTCAAAGGTCTCATTGTAAAAATCTTTGAACTCCATTTTCGAAGCGCGTTTGAATGCTGATTCCAGTCGCCAGGGGTTTGGAAATTCACTGACGTCGTCTATAACGGTGGCCCAGAATTTCTCACCAAAACGCTTATAGCCCGCAGTGATAAGGATATATCCGTAGACATATTGATTGACGAGTGGCCGGCGATAACTGCCGTTCAGGAATTGATCGTAGGTTGGGATTTTTTCAGAACTGAGGAGAATGGCTTTGAGTCGCGCGTAAAAGTTGGGGAGTCGGCCTCGGCCAGCATCGGTGTAGTTGGTCTCAGCCCAGACAGCATCGCCTTCGAAATACCAGGATTGGAGGGAAATCGCGGCTCCCAACAGGATTCCAGTATCACCAAAGAGATAGTCG
>SEDW01001150.1 GCA_004193325.1 Pseudomonadota bacterium
ACATCATTCTCAGCCAGATAAATGTGGGCCATCTCAAGCTGGGCATCGAGTTGATTCGAATCCGCTTTGAGAACGTCCTGGTAAAGTGCGATCGATTTCGAGCGTTCGCCAATTGCGAGGGCATTGCGGGCCGCTTTTAGCTTGTCATCGACGCTTGCATCCGCACCTGTTTTGGCAAGGGAGACTGCAACGTCTTCGCGTTCGGCACCGGCGGGTGGAGTCTTATAATACTTTTGCCATTCAAAAATCTTATCCGACTGTAGAGCTGTCGGGTCAGCGCCAGGGAAAGTCGAGCGCGCCGCAGCCGGATCGATATCGAGTTCATTGCGAGCAGGAGCGTGAGCGCACGCGTGGCTCAAGAGAAACGCGGCGATAATAAATGATCTCATCAGTGACTCCATTGATACGGTTGAGTCGTATCGAGTGCGCTTGGAAGACTACGCGACGCTGGTTCGACTTGTGGTTGAAGACCGCTGGCC
This sequence comes from Pseudomonadota bacterium, assembly GCA_004193325.1. Lineage (GTDB taxonomy): Bacteria > Bdellovibrionota_B > Oligoflexia > Oligoflexales > Oligoflexaceae > Oligoflexus. The sequence goes on from SEDW01001150.1 coordinate 480, forward strand.
TTGAGAGCTGAGCGTTCGATCCAGACCACATCACGATAGCGGTAAGGATCCTTCTGTCGAGCCATGAGGTTTTGGGTGTGATATTGCTGAGAGACCTGGACCCAGCGGCGAGCCTGCTCGTCGAGTGTACGATCGGCCTTGGCGCTGCCTTTGGCCATTGCCACCCGTATGGCCTGCGACATGTTCTCGGCCAGCTGAGCCGCGTTGAAGCGTGCCCGGCTCGACCATTCGGAATCATCCGCAGCGATCGCTTTGTTGTAGAGCTTTAGACTTTCTTCGAGTTTGCCGCCCTTGAACTTCAAGCGACTCAAAGAATTTCCGCCCTCGTCTTCGACTCGCTCAAATTCTTTTTGCAAAGCTTCACCGAGAAGAAAATTGGATTCGCCGACTATGCCTTTGTAAAGGCTCTTGTCGAGATCCTCTTTGCGATTTTCAGCATCGGCGGCTAGGCGTTTATAGCTTGCGAGAGCTTTTTCACTTTGACCCTGAGCGTTCCAGACTTTAGCCACTTGGAGTTGGGCTTTTAGGCGAAAGCTTGGGGACCGACTTTCCGTCTCGGCTCGCGCCAGGGTTTGGAGAGCCTCGGGCCAGGCCTTGGCCTTGGCGTAGTAGTCTGCGGAGCGAAGCAGAGCTTCGGTTTTGCCCTCAGGACTGCTCTGATAATTGCTGACAATGCTGGCCGCTTTGCCAGCGAGTTTGTAGTCATCCTCGGCAGCTGCAAGGCCTTCAGCGCGCTGTGCAGCTGGAAGGGCTTTGGAATACTTCGGATAAGCTTCGGCAAGAGCCAG
>SEDW01001151.1 GCA_004193325.1 Pseudomonadota bacterium
GCCGGTGCTTATGAGCACTACCTGATCGCCGAACTCTCCCTCCGTATGTTCAAACACAATCCGTCCGAACTTCGATATTTGAAAGTCGCGTCTGAAATGAGCCAACAGGCTATCGAGATCGCCCCCAATAAAGAATATGGTTATCTCGTCGCAGCTCAGGTCTTGGACCTAATGGGCTATCGTGATGAAGCGGTCGAGATGCTGGCCGAACGTCCGAGCTTTGCCCAGGGCTGGCGCACAAGCTTTGTCCGTGGCGTCCTCGCTGCTTCCCAGGAAGGCGACAATCAGAGTTTTAAGGATTTTGAAAAGAGTCTGAAGACCGACGCGGATTCGACTGAACTCGTGAGCATCTATGTGGCGAACGGACTCGAAGCTAATCTTTCGGGTCAACCGCTGGTTGACGCTTTGCAGACCTGGCGCAAAAAAGTCGACACCTCAGCAATTCAGACCAGTCTTGCGCGAGCACTCGATGAAGTCGGCAAGAGCGATGAGGCTTATTCCATTCTCTATAGCTTGAACAAACGAGAACCGTCTGACGAAACCAAATATTCAGAAGCTGTTCTCCTCTACTCTAAGCTTAAGCGTAGCAAAGACGCAGAGAAGCTCTTTAAGGAGATCGTTGCCAGCTCGAAGGTTGATGAGCTGAAGAACTCGTCCAAAGCCCATTTGGCGAAAATCGCCCTCGTTCGCGGGGACAATAAGCTCGCATCCAATCTCTTTCTCGATTCGATTGAAAATTCAAAAGAGCAGATGAAGTGGATCACTTTCACGCACAAGGCCTACACCGAAAGCAAACGCCTGGAGGCGTTCTCAGTTTTCCTCGATGATCTCTCGATGGAAATTCCTGGCAGTAGCTATCTCTATGCACTAAAAGGCGAGGTCCTATCGGAGTCTCTTTCGCAACACGAAAAGGCTGTGGAATCCTTTGCCGCAGCGATCACACTCGATCCAAAGCGCAGCGAATTCTACAATGGAATGGGTCTCGCATACTACCGCATGCGTCAGAACGAAAAAGCTCTCTCGACCTTTAATATCGCTCTTAGCATCGATCCAAAGGATGCGACTGCTCGCTACAATGAAGCTTGTGTCTTGGCTTTGATGGGACGTGGAGATGAAGCGGTAGGTTCTCTGAAACAGGCCATCTCACTCGACGGCCGACTTCAGACAGTAGCGTTGAAAGACAAAGACTTTGAGGGAATCCGAACGAACGCTCAATTTCAGACGCTCGTTCAGGAATCAAAACTCACCAAGACGCCTTGATTTCTC
>SEDW01000196.1 GCA_004193325.1 Pseudomonadota bacterium
CGAGTCTTGAGGCCATCGGGGAAATTGCGGATGAACTCGAGAGCGTTCGCAGCGCCTGCTGCGGCTTCGACTTCTTCTAGAGTCGCGTCGGGTTTCCCGTAGCGAATGTTTTCTTCGATTGTCGATGAGATGAGAATCGGTTCCTGCGAGACCACACCAATCTGCTCACGGAGCCAGTTCAGTTGTAGTTCTTTTACAGGTGTTCCATCGACGAGGATCTCGCCTTTAGTAGGCTCGTAGAATCTAGGGAGCAAAGCCCCGATAGTGGTCTTTCCGCCTCCGGAAGAACCGACGAGAGCTACGACCTGTCCTTCGCTCACTTTAAAATTGATGCCCTTCAGGACTTCGATATCGAGACGGGTGGGATAGCTAAAGTGAACATCCCGGAATTCGATCTCGCCTTTTGAACTCGTCTCAATTTTCCCTTGATCAGAAATTTCCGGAGCACGTTCGATAATATCAAAGACCCGCTGGCTCGCGCCAACCCCAGCATTAAAATCCCCCCAGAGAGCCCCAAGGCTGCCGACTCCGATTGCGACGAGCATGAGGTAGAGGAGGAATTGAGTCATGTCCCCAACGGTCATGTGATCAAGAATCACTTCCCGGCCGCCGTACCAGAGCACAAAGCAGATCGCTGTGAAGCCCATCACCATCGCAAAGGTCATAAAGACAGAGACTGCGTTGAGGCGCTGTTTGACCAGGCCTAAGGCCTGTTCGAGTGAAGAAGTGTAACGGCTGAGCTCGGCACCTTCTTGCACGAAGGATTTCACGGTGCGGATGCCGGAGATCGTCTCATTGGCGACGATGCTGGCTTCGCCCAATGCTGTCTGTGAATCTTTTGCGAGCTTGCGAATCTTCTTGCCAAAGATCGCTGCGCCTAAGGCTATAGGCGGAATCATCACAAGCATGAGTGCCGAGAGTTTCCATGAGGTATAGAACATAAAGCCGAGCCCGCCGATAACCTGTCCCGCATTGCGAAGGCCCATCGAGACGTTGACGCTGACTGTGTTTTGCAGAGTTGTGCAATCGGAAGCGAGACGGCTCATTAGTTCGCCCGTCCTGTTGAAGTCGAAGAAGTTTACTTCCTGCGCGAGGATCTTCTGATAGAGCTGCTGGCGCAAGCGGATGACTATGCGTTCGCCGGCGATGCTGAAGAGGTAGTAGCGAAGACTTGAGAACACGCCCTGAAGTAAGAAGGCAAGGAAGAGCCCGCCAATGGCCGGGAGCAGGAGGTCGAGACGCTTCGGCTGAAGGACGTTGTCGATCATCCAACGCATGAGCTGCGGGTAGGCCAGTGCAGAGGCGCTGGATATCGCAAGAAAGACGAGTCCCCATGACAACGCGACTGTTTCCGGACTTGCGACTTTAATAAGACGGTCTAGGGTGCTGCGGTTCATATTGGGCTCGGATGGGATTGTTTAATGGTCGGGGGCGCTGGGGGATCAAAGCACTCATACACCCGGCGAGAGACCCAAAGCCTCTCACCGGGACGATTAACTAGTTTACGAGACTAGATTTCAAAATAGTTATCTCACCATCTGTCTTGCCGCTTTGACTTCCTAGAGCCTCAACCTTCTTAATCACACCGTCTTTGTCTTCAACGACTTTACCAAACACGACGTGCTTTCCGTTCAGCCATTCTGTTTTAACAGTTGTGATAAAAAATTGAGATCCGTTAGTATTTGGGCCAGCGTTGGCCATACTCAAATATCCAGGACCTTCATGCTTAAGTGTAAAATTTTCGTCAGCAAACTGCTTTCCATAAATTGACGATCCAGCTGTGCCGTCGCCTTTTTCAAAATCGCCGGCCTGAATCATAAACTGAGGAATGACACGATGAACCTTCGAACCAGGATATTTCGCTGCGACCTTAGGCTTAGCGGTTTCATCTCCAGCGCATAGCGTCATAAAGTTCTTGGCTGTTTTAGGAACTGTGTTAGCAAATACGCCGACCACAACTGGCGCGCCTAAACTCTTACCGTTATGGGCAAATTCGATCGCGCATTTAGATGTAATCTCGGTTGGATCTTTTGCACCTTTGGCGTCTTTAACTGCATCGAGTTTTTCCACAGGAGTTTTTTTATCTTTTGAAGTCAATTTATCAGCTGCTTTGTCTTGCGCGTAAACGTGAGATGATAGACCCGATATCAGTAACGAAGCAATTAACACTTTTTTCATCTGAGGATCCCTTTATGGTGCTCAATACTTAACACTACATATTACGCAATTGAAAAAAATATGGAACATTATTCTTTGTTCCACTGTAGGAAGTAAATTCGTCCCATACCGCCGTTGAAAAGACGATTAGAAACCCCTCGGATCGGGCCCAAATGATGGAGCAAAGGACTTTTGAGTGTCCAAACAATATTTGCGCAAGCCCACTGACACGTCGATTGACTCAGGACAATTTATGCCCTTACCAAACTGTTCACGCAAATTTGTCGAACCTTGAATTGCCTTAAGATTTTTTAATACTGTGAGTCCTTCGAGCGAAGTCAAACGATTCGTTGCAACGAATTCCAGATTCTCAATATTAGGAAGGTTTTCAATTCCATTAAGTCCCTCCAAATCAGGATCATTAAGAATCAAATTTCTTAATTTGTTTAATTTTGGAATAGATGAAAGTTGAATCACGCGAGTATCTAAATTTAAGCTTTCCAATTGTTTAAAATCATTTAGCATCGTTAAATCCTCTGTCGGATCTTGATAGAACAATGTTTTAACTCGAGGGAATCTTGGACCAGCGGGATTCACATCTCCGAGTTCTGCGCCTCTCGAATAAATTTCGAGATGTTCGACATTACTAAAAGTTGGGAAAGCTTGGTAATAAGTGTGGTGCAGCTCAATTTTTGCACGTTTGATATAAGGAAGATCAAAATCATGATACGAAAATGAATGATTTCCCTTAAGTCGCAGATCGAGGGAGACTAGTTTTGGCATGTCTTTTAAGAAATTAATATCTTCGAGATGACTAGATTCGAGAGACAGGTCTTCTAGATCTTCTGGGAAATCGCTTGCCTTCAAAAGCTCAGTATAGTTCAAATTAATCTTTAATTTTTTTAACTTTTGAAACTTGCTCATCCACGATATGGAATCCTTGTATACCAAATGATACGTCGAGTTAAATTCGATTAGATTTTGTAAAGGAGGAAGAGTTTCAAAATCTACTCCTTGTGAGGTGTCTGATATTTCAAGGACCTCGAGATTTTTTAAATTTTCCAGACCTTTAAAACTCGTGTAACCAGTCGATGTAAAACTTAGCCTTTTCAATTTGTTCAACTCAGGCATGTCAGCCAAACTATCTGAGACGTATCCGAGACTTAAATCCTTAACATTTGGAAAATTCGTAAGAAATTTTAAGTCGGTTTTTGGGAAACTATCGTCAACATACAAGTCAAGTGTCTCTAGATTTGGAAACGTCGGGAACTTAGAATAATTTTCAAAGTCGACAATTTTCATTTCCATATTTTTTACATGTTGTAAATTTTTTAGCTTTGAAAAATCAATGTTTGTGCCAAAACTAATTTCAAATTTATCCAATTTCAAATCGGGGAATTCGTCTTCTGGATCCAGATCACCATTAAAATAAAGCTCTTTTAGATTCTTGAATTTCTTTAAAGCACCTATGTTAGCAATTGAAGAACCGTTGGAAAATTTAAGTTTCTCCAGATAAGGAAGATCTGGAATTTTTGAAACATCTATAACGTCGAAACCAGAGATTTCGACTGATTTGAGGTGATTCATTTTTTCAAAAATTGAAAAATCTCGTGTGTTAACGAAAATTTCTTCGATATTAGGAAGCTGCGAGAGTCGTTGAATGCCTGTAATGGGAGAGCTAGTAATGTCTATTTTTCTAAGCGATGGGATTGATGACAACGAAGATATATCGAACGGAACCTTATTGGCGAACAAAATTACTTTCTCTAAATTAGGCACTTCAATGAGATTTTCAAGAGAAGTTATATAATTCCCGCTAATATTTAGTTCACGTAAATTCGGAAGGTTGGAAAAAATCTCAGGGTTATTAAAGGATTTAGACGGAAAAATCAAATTCGTTTTATTTTTCAGAACAAGATCAATATCTGCGCAATCTGCATTAAGGAAATAAGAAGACAAAATAACGACCCCTATCGTTTTGTTTTCATCCTCACAATACTCCTTAAAACTTTTCGCAAAGCATTTCCCGTTATCCAAAAAATGCGATTTCTTCTTTTCTTTACATCTAATTTCTTCGACGCTCAACGGATCACGCAGCGTAATATTTGAAACTTGTTCCGAAGCAGTTGATTGTATCAGTTTTGTTAAGTCCGCCTCTAGGAACGAGCCCCTCTCATTGCGAATCTTAATCGTTCCTCCAGCATCTTTAGGAAGTGAGAAGCAACCTGCATCATTTATCTTGACCGTCGATATTTTCGATCCGTCATCTACAATTGCATCCAATCCCTCCTTCGATTGGGTCGCAATATGGAATACTTTTTTAGAAACGTCACTGGCATCAGCTTCAGTAAATTTGCCACACATTGGAAAAATAAGGCAGTAGCTGTGACAACTTTCAAGAAAGATTTTTCTACTTTGTTTTAAGCTAACGGGCAGGACAAATTTTGCAGCTGATTGATTACGAAAGACTATTACTAATTCTCTAGGACTGCTTTTAGCCCCGCGAAGGATTTTAATGCAAGATTTTTTCGTAATGCTAAATTCGAGTGGGAGGGGTTTCCCGGAAGAAATTTCGAAAAGTGATACATCTACCTCACTGAAACCTTGCTGTCCTTCAATGGCAAAATATTGATTGCTGTCGTTACTTACCTCCGAGGCACCACAATCAAGTGCAAGTTCGTTAAATCTATTGTTAAGTGTCTTGCAACTAAACAGAGTAGGTAAAATTAGGAATACGAAGATTACTTTGAGCTTCACAGCTACTCCTCAATTTTTACCTACTATTATTGCATAGTTTCTCGCTGAAGTGTTGGCTGAATTCTCAGGACCTTAAGATCATAATTCTCATTCCCGATTATACCCATGCGGAGCTTCCTGATGCCAGGCCAACGCCGTCTTCAGAATCGTCTCCAAATCCGAATACCTCGTCACAAACCCCAGGATCTTCTTCGCCTTTCGGTTGTCGGCATAAAGCCCTGCAGGGTCACCCGCACGCCGCGGACCGATCTTGTGATCGATCTTAATTCCCATCACTTTCTCAGCGGCCTTCAGAATCTCAAGGTTCGAGTAACCATTCCCTGTCCCTAAATGTATCGCATCATAAAGCGGACCCTTCTGCGCACAGAGATAGGTCGCCGCCTTGATATGGGCATCAGCCAGGTCGGTGACATGAATGTAGTCCCGAACGCATGTACCGTCCGGAGTATTAAAATCATCGCCAAAGATCGTCACGGTCTGCTTCGCCAGAGCGGCCTTGATCACGTTGGGAATCAGATGCGTCTCTGGATCGTGGGCTTCCCCGATCCCGCCATCCTTATCCGCACCACAAGCATTGAAATAGCGCAGAGCCATCCCACGAATGCCGTGCGCATGACAATAATCCTCGATCATCCATTCATCGATAAGCTTCGACTTACCGTAGGGTGACTGAGGCTTCTTGGGATCCTCTTCACTGATCGGCAAATTCTGAGGCGTTCCAAAAACAGCGCAGGAGGAGGAGAAGATCAGAGCTGCCTGACTCTTCAATTTCCGCATCGCTTCCATCAGGACCCGAACGCCTTCGACGTTATTTTCATAATAGAGCTCGGGCTGACTCACGGATTCGCCCACGAGGGCAAAGGCCGCGAAATGATAGATGGCATCAAATCGTCCCTTTTCAAGGGTCGACTCAAGAGTCTTCGCGTCCAAAAGATCGGCCTTGATGAAAGGCAACTTCGGATCAAGCGACTCCCGAAATCCTCTCTCGAGGTTATCGTAAACTGTGCATTCATGACCCTGACGTGTGGCTTCGCGAACGAAATGGGAGCCGATATAGCCAGCTCCACCTATTACCAAAAAACGCATACCTGACTCCTCAATCGCCTGACTATTTCAAGGCTGCAAAGTGCTCGATACAATTCTTTTTGCTATCACCAGTCAAACGTTCACAGCGCGGCGCGTACTCTGCAAAGGTTTTTTGGAAGGCAG
>SEDW01000197.1 GCA_004193325.1 Pseudomonadota bacterium
CGCCGCGAATTTGAGCAGACTTCGATCGCCCTGGTCAAAGCCTTTGCAGAATTTGGTGTCGGTGGTGAAGTCATCGCGATTCAGCCTGGTCCTGTTGTAACGGTTTATGAATTTCAACCAGATGCTGGGACGAAGCTTTCTAAGGTTACAGGTCTGCTTGATGATATCGCCTTGGCTCTGAAGGTGGATTCGATCTTTATCCATCCCGTGAGCGGTAAGCGAGCGCTTGGTGTGCAGGTGCCGAACACGCGTCGTGAGACTGTGTTCCTTGGCGATATCTTGCAGACTGGTGCGTTTCAGAATGTGAATTCGCCTTTGAACTTTGTCTTGGGTAAAGGTCTTACGGGCGAACCGATCTGCTGTGATTTGGCTTCGATGCCTCACCTTTTGACTGCGGGTCAGACGGGTTCGGGTAAATCGGTGGCGATCAACTCGCTTTTGTGTAGTTTGATTCTTAAGGCGAGTCCGGATCAGGTGAAGATGATTCTGGTCGATCCGAAGATTCTTGAGCTGAAGATTTACGAGGGTATTCCCCATCTATTGATGCCCGTCATTACCGAACCGATGAAAGCGTCCTTGGCTTTGAAATGGGCTTGTTTTGAAATGGATCGCCGTTATCAGTTGATGGAATCGGCGATGGTTCGTCATATCTCAGGCTTTAATCAGTACTGGGATAATTCTACGGCTGAGCAAAAAGCTGAGATGCGGGAGCGTTATGGTGATTCGGTGCAAGGCAAGCTGCCTTACATCGTGATCGTGATCGACGAGCTTGCTGACCTTATGCTTACAGCATCGAAAGATGTGGAGAACTCGATTCAGAGATTGGCACAGAAGGCTCGCGCGTCGGGGATTCACTTGGTGCTTGCTACGCAGCGTCCTTCGGTTGACGTCATTACGGGTGTTATCAAGGCGAACTTGCCTTGTCGTATTGCTTTCAAAGTCTTCTCTCGTACCGATAGTCGTACGATCCTCGATAGCATGGGCGCTGAGCGGCTGCTCGGTAAAGGGGATATGCTCTTCCTTCGTCCGGGTTCAAGCAAGCTGGAGCGTATCCAGGGCGCTTTCCTGAGCGATGAAGAAGTCGTGGGCATGGTCGATCAGCTGAAGAAGAGCAGCATGCCGCACTACGATGAGACGGCGATGGAATGGATCAATGAGGAATTCCAAAAGCAGTCGGGCAATAGCTTTGATATGGGCGAAGAGAATGCAGGTTCTGCGGATCCTAAGTGGAATGATGCGATTAATATCGCTCAGCGTCAGGGCGCGATCAGTGCTTCTTATCTGCAGCGAATGTTGAAGATTGGTTATAACCGGGCGGCTCGGATCGTTGAGTCGATGGAGGCGCAGGGCTTGGTGGCTAAGGCGGATGGGTCGAAGCCGCGGGCGTGGATTGGGCACAATACGTAAGACTTGAAATATGTAGAAGCGGTCACAGACTTTGGTTTGTGGCCGTTTTTCCTTTTGGATCTAAAGAATAAACTCCTTGCTCCTCATCAGAAACAAAACGGGCAGTGGTTATTTCTAACCAGAATGTTTTGGAGTGAAGTTTTATCTAATCCGTAAAATCAAAGTCTTAATACCACACGAATCGGAAAAATTAGCCACATTCACTAAAGTTCAAAGCTTCAATTTATTACAATTTGATTTTGCCGTTAAGTTTGACTTGCGAAGGCCGAATATGGAAGTTGGCTTTAACATCTTCCCGCCTTGGAGCGCTTATGAAAAAACACCTGACGAGCATTGCTATACTTTCTTCAGTTATGGTCTTTCAGAGTAGCTGCGGCAAGAAAAAGTCGTCAGGCGGTTCTGATACTGGAGTTGACGGTGGCATTTACGATCCCTCGGCTGAAGGTGGTCTGCCAATAGGCAATTTTAAGCTTAGCAAAATTTCGATATCTGATGCTAAGAGCTTATTGATAACGGGCTCCGGCACAAGTCTATCGCTCGCGGCAGACGGTACAGCGCTTAAGCCAAACACGCTCTATAAAATAACTCCAGACGGTTTGACCAAAGAGGTGACATATTCCGACGACGAAGGAAATATTGTTTCGTCAGAAACGGTGTTTCCTATGCATATTTCGAGCCCATCATCGAGTGTTGTTATCTTCGAATTCTATGACTCAACTTACGTTGTAAATAAAACTACGGAAAAGGCATACGTTCTGTCGAAAGATCAGAAGCCTCTAATATTAAGTTTAATCAAGAAATCCAAACTATCATCTGATCAAAGCACAGTTTTTTATGGCAACGGCAGCCTCAATAATCAATCTTCTCTCTACAAGATATCTTTTGATGGTGAAAATCTTACAGCTCAACCCATCTCTGTTGCCAATACCGTTGTTACTCGATATTGGGAGACAAACAACGGGGATGTCCTTTATGAATCAAATGGAGGAATTCAAACTCTTAGGAAGGCCGATGGCACTTTTAAGGCGATTGTTTCAGGAAACACTTGGGTAACACACCTAGGACAGATTATTGCAAGTGAGAACTATGTTTATCCTGACATGAACGTTAAAGACGTCGTCAGTGGCCTCACGAAATACAATCTAGGAAAAAGTATTTTTCAAAAAGCTCCTGCTGGAACAACTCAGGTAGAAACATTCGGAATAGGATCGGATTGTTGGTCGTCCAACGGCACTGCATACTGCACTAATCCTCAAGTTATGGCTCCTACTGATCTCGCTGACTTCCCAGCCTTTCTAGCTGGCGCTTCGACAAGCACCGCCTTGAATTGGCCAGGCCTCGGCGGATTAAGCATTAAACTTGGTGCTGATTTAAATTCTAATTACATGTCGTTCTTCCAAACTGCATCCGCTACATCTTGGACGTATCAAAACTTTTTTTGTAGCTTCGCGGATAGTTTCGCAGGAGGTGAATGGGTTGAAGGCATTATTGCAAGAGACGATTCAACAGCAATTATCGCCTGTGATCGAAAACTTGCCTATCTGCAAGAAGAAACAGGATACTTCGCGTTTCAAGAACTGCCTTACATGCCTGGCACTGCTTATCGTCAAAGTGGTGACTATCTCTACATCATCGGCAAAGACCGAGCACTCTATAAGGTGAATGTGAAAACCAAAATCTCAACGGCAATTTCGGTGTTAGATGTCTTTGAGGTAACGGGTTTTCAAGTGGGTGCAAACGGTTCTTTAACGATTCAGGGCAGTTTGTCAGATGGCACGTCCTTCGTTGGAAGCCTCGACGATAATAATGCCTTAACGATAATATCCAAAGTAGGCACAGGGCAGACTATCGTAGTTACACCCCTGGACTAATACCACCTGCTGGCAAGGTATATTGCGTACCTTGCCATCTTGATTTAGCGAAGACCTTCGAGAAATTTCTCTAAATCCTCACCCATCCTCTCAAGACCAAAATGATGAGCAGCTTGCTCACCCCGGACATTGCGAACCTTTTGATTCTCATCGAATGCCCGCATGATCCAATTCATCATCACTGTCCCATCGTGCTTGTTATCTTGGAACAGAGCCCCGAAGGTCTCATCCACGAGGCACTCAGGCAAAGACCCGACCTTAGCTAACAAGACAGGAGTTCCACTCAATAGAAACTCCTCAGTAACCCGACAGATCACTTCAGACCCAAGACTCGGCACCACACCCAGCGTGGCATTTGCCATCCGCTCAGGGAGATTCGGCACTCTCGCCTCAACCAAACCCCAATCCACACCCTCTTCCAGCTCAAGTGCCTTTGCACGCGCTCTCAAAGCCGTAGCATTGAGGTTCGCCGACTGCCCAATGATCTCAAGAAAAGGTCTCGGACCCGGCCGCTCCCATTCCTTTACAACTTCGCTAAACAGCCCTAGAAACTTCTCATGTCCCTTGATCGGATCGAGCCTGCCTACGAAAAGAATACGAGGCCTGGGAGCATCTTTGCGGTCTCGGGGATAAAAGACTTTAGCATCAAGGCCGAGCGTCACGGCGGCAATGTTCTTCGTTGGAAAAACTGCCCGAAAGCGATCAGCTACAACTTTCGATGGCGTGAGAATTCCTCGGCAGAAGCCTAGGTTTAACTTGAGATCTATCGGAGAAAGGGGCTTTGAAAGATCACTATCCTGCCCACGAAAACGAACAGTAGGCACACCCAAAAAACGCGCAAGGAAAGTCTCAGGCCCGCCGTAGGTGATAATAAAGCTCGGCTTCAGCTTCTTCGCATACGCTCTCAGCGCGAACACTTCAGAAAACTTAAACCGAAAGCTCGGCCCGCCGACACCCAGCTCCTTCGCTCGCTTTTCGCAAGGCGAGGCGGGTAGGGCAGAGAGTTCGGATGTCCAGCCCTGCATCTTCAAGGCTTGGGCGCTCCGCAATGCATATTCTGTGATCGCACTATTCCAGCGATTGGAACAAAGGTGCCAAACGGTTGAGGTCATGCTTTGTTAGCCTTCTTTTCAAATAACTTTGCGTATTTTACATACGTATAGAGGCTCGAAATCAACGCGTAGGTATAGCCCGGATAACCGTCGAGGAAACCGAGGCGAAAGATATAGCGGTTGATAAACTCAAAGCCGGGCCTCAAAACATGCCCGACAAACGACGGGTTTTTACCGTTCGCCGCGTGTTGCTCGGCAATCGCTGTCGTGTAGCGATTGAAGCGAACGAAATAGTCCGACAGGTCGCGATAGGAATAGTGCCAGAGAACAGCACCGCTCAAGAACTCAGTCTTGCCAGACTTCGGAACATATTCTTCATGGATCGTTCCCTTATACTTGCCGGCACCTCTCAAAAAGAGCCGCAAAGGCCGATCCTTGGTCTTACCGAAAGACATTCTTCTACCCATGAAGACGAGCCGGCGATCGAGGCGATAAGCAACGTCTTCGCCCTTTGCCATCACTTCAGCCAAAAGTTTCGCAAGCTCAGGACTCAGCTCTTCATCCGCATCAATTGCTAAGACCCACTTACGGCTGGCGTAGGCGAGCGCGGCGTTTTTCTGTTCGGAGAAATTCGTAAAGGGACGTTGATGGACCTTTGCGCCAAATGACGTCGCAATCGCGGCGGTTCGGTCTTGGCTAAGAGAGTCGAGGACGATGATTTCGGAACCAGGGGGGAGACTTTGGAGGCAACGGGGGAGTTGGTCTTCTTCATTGTAGGCAATGATGACGACAGATAGGTCTAGCTGGGGCGTAGGCTGCATACTCGGGTCCCATCCAAAGGATCGGACTGAGGGGGGGATTTCCCCCCTCAAACACCCTTAGAACGGGGCGCTTGTAGCAGTCCAGTAATCCTGGTTTTCGTTGATTCGGAGCATGGCAGGATAGCCAGCCATCGAACCTTCATCACGATTGTACTTCGTGAGGACAACGATTGTACCAATTTTTCCCTGCTTAACAACTCGACCGACAGCAACAATGTAGTTGTACTGGTTTTTGATTTCAACGAAATCGCCAACCGCTCCAAGGCGAGGAGCAACTGTACAGTACACGCGCTTTTCTTTCGACTGGTCACGACTTTCGTCGACCATGTAGCTCTCTTTGAGCTTTTTGCAGGCTTTGACAGACGCTGCAAAAGAAACCTGAGAGAGAAGCAGAGTAGAAAGGACACCAGAGACTAGAACGAGAGACAAGAGACGAAAGCATTTTTTCAAGAGCAACATAAGAACTCCACTACAATTCAGCTTCTGGCTCAACCAAGTACAAATCCGCCAGTTATACCCTTATCTAAGCAAGTCATATGCCATTGAATCCTTTTTGCACAAGGTTGATAGGATTGAGGTTTTTCTGGAGGGGCTGAATTGAGACTCGACAGCTGTCAGAATCCGCGACAGTCTGAGGTGAAAGTCCAAGCAAGGAGGCGAGGCTAAGATGGCGAATCATTTAGCAAACGAGAGTTCCCCCTATCTACTCCAACACGCGAACAATCCCGTCGAGTGGTTCCCCTGGGGCGATGCCGCCTTTAGGAAGGCCGCAGCTGAACATAAACCTATCTTCCTATCTATAGGATATTCCACCTGTCACTGGTGCCATGTGATGGAAGGCGATTCCTTTGAAAAAGATGATGTCGCCGAGATCCTTAATAAACACTTCGTGGCGATCAAGGTCGATCGGGAAGAGCGGCCGGACGTCGACGGCTTCTATATGAAAGCCGTGCAGGCCATGAAGCAGCG
>SEDW01001152.1 GCA_004193325.1 Pseudomonadota bacterium
ATCTCAAAATTCCATACTTTTTCTTTGAGCATGAGTTTGAATGCAGTCGCAATGTAGGCGATTCGTCCATACTTTCTTTTGTGCTCGGCATTGGTATGGAGAGTGATCCAGGAGTATGTGCCGATACTGATATGGCAAAGGAAGGTCTTCCCAGAGACGTCCAGGATATCAACTGGAGCGACGATCTTGCCACTCAGAGCGAGTTCGGCAGCTTCCTTGGCATTGGCCGGGATACCGTGCTCTTTGGCGAAAACGTTGGCCGTTCCGCAGGGAATGGCGGCAAAAACTTTGTTGTGGCGACGGGCGTTGTCGGCCACAGATGCCAGAGTCCCGTCCCCGCCGGCCGCGATGTAGACCTCGATGTTTTGAGCTTCGCTGATGAGACGCAGCTCCTTTTCAAGATTCATATCTTTATGAAGTTCGAGGAATTGGAGGTTTTTGCCGAGCGCAGCGGCTCGTTCTTCCATATAGGTACGGAGGCCAGGGAGGTCAGCGCTGCCGGATTTAGCGTTCAAAACCACGATATAGTTGCGAAAGAGAGCTTCGCTGGTGTCTAAGCGGTTTTCATTTGAATTTTTTTCTGCGTATGATGCGGAAGTGCTTTGGGTAGCCGCATTAGGAACTAAGGAATCGCCATGAGAATTGTCCATATTTCGGATCTCCATTTTGGTCCCCTCTACGACGCAGAGGTTGGCGAAAGCCTGTTACTTTGTCTTGGCGACCTGAAGGCCAAAACATTAGTAGTAAGTGGAGACATGACACAACGCGCGACGCGGAGTCAATTCATAGACGCGCGGGCGTGGTTGAATCGTGCAGCCCAACTGGTCGATAACATTGTGATATGTCCCGGCAACCACGATATTCCAATGTTTCGTGTTTGGGAACGTGCCTTCTCACCCTTCGACCTCTACCAGGAATTTATTCACCCTGATCTCGATCAAATCTTTCACGGTGAGGATGCAACGATTGTATCGCTCAACAGTGTAAGGCCCTGGTCACGGCTTGTGCAGGGCAAGTTGAGTCGCAAACAGTTTCTTCTGACGGCCGAGGGATTTAAAAAAAGCAATAATGACAAAGTTCACGTGCTCGTCTTTCATCATCCGCTCATCACCTTTCAAAAGCAGGATCATCACCCCGGTCTCGACGTGCCCTGGCAGGAGATCTCAGGTGGAGAGCGTGTGGATCTCGTGCTGACGGGCCATCTCCATGATTCCGAGGTGCATCTCATGCATGATGAGGCGACGGGCAAGCCTATGCTGCTCAT
>SEDW01000198.1 GCA_004193325.1 Pseudomonadota bacterium
TCCATAGGGTCTTCCTATGAAAACATTGGCTTTAACCAAAACGAAGCCCCCTCGCAAAGAGTTCGCGAGGGGGCTCATTGTATCCAAGAACAGAATTTCTATCTCAAGATACTCTGCAGCTGCTGATTCGTCTCCGCATCAAGGCTAAAGCGAGCATCCCGCGAAGAGAGCGAACTCAATAGACTCCAGCAACGCGTGCCGTCCGCCGAATGCGGAGTGCTGCGAATACAGGCCTCATAATAATCCTCTGCCCCGACCCAGACACCCGTGACCGGAATCTTCTCCCGAAGTTCCCCTGCCATCAGAAAAGCCTTCGTCTTTTGATCCATCGTGCCCATGGTCTGCACACGGCGAAGGTTATGCATCGCTCGAGCTTGATGAGAAAGCCCGGACAGGGGATTCACCCGATTCATATTATCGCCGGTGATGATGAGATTGCGAGACGCATCCAAAAGCTCGTTGGCGCGCGTCGGTAGTTTTGCCTCCTGACCCCAGCTCTTCCCGGCCGTCCTCCAGCTCGTCACAAGATCTCTCTGACGTTTGCTGATCACAGTTTCCTGCAGAAGATTAGACATAACGTCGACGTAGGTGTAGGGGCTGCCCGTGCTCTCGATGCCAATCGCCACGATATTCGCGGCAGCACGTTCCCAGATATCAGGCCTTGAGGCAGCTGTTCCCTTGGTCGTCAGAATTTTTTCATAATAAAGAATCGCATCATTCGGGCGACCGATGAATTTATAGAAATCAGCGAGCTCGATCAGAGTCAGGCCAGCGACAGGCTGAAGAGCTGCCCAGTTGGGTTTGGTTCCCGACGCATGACACTCCGCACAGAACTGCATCTGCCGACGAATCGCATGGGCTGTCTGTGGAGATGCTCCCCGCTGAAAGCTCTGCTCGATTTGCCCAAGGCTTCGCTGTGGATTGATCGTCAGAAATTGCATGACCGGATTAATCTTCGGCCCGAGAGCTTTGGACTGAATTGGATGGGAAGAATTTTTGAGCTGCGCAAGAGCACCCGAAAGCGGAACGCGATCGGCCGGCATCGGTTTGAGAAGCTTGTCGAGGGAAAGAACGGAAAGGCTTTCGCCTAGAACCCGCTCGGCACCGCTTGGGGGTGCTTTGGGTTTGGCTTGAGCCCAAGCTGAACGCGAGGCGATTGCCGAGCTGCTCAGGATCAGGCTCATATAGAGCAGTTTTTGGATCGAACGTTTGTGCATCGAAATTCCCCCTCATAGACTGCCGCTCGTTTGGTGAACAGCATTCCAGAGAGGTGAGGCGGTCAGATCTCGGAATTCTTTTCGAGAATTTCCTTGAGACGGCCGTTCATGAAAGTCTTCGACATCCAGAACACGTCAGCCAGCTGGGCGACGATATCCTTGCCTGCATCGAGGTTAGCGAGTTCCTTGCGAATCAAATACGCAGGGGTCAGAAGCTTGGCCGCGAAAAGGTTCGTCTGAACTTCATTGATATAGTTGGAATGCTCGTTCACTTCCAAAGAGGATAGCACGCCTTCCTTGCCCAGAAAATGTTTGCCCATCGCTTTGGCGATGCCGTAACGAACATAGGGGCGCATTTTTACATCAAGAGGGTATTCGACGACCATCTTGCCGTCTTTCTCAAAGGTGCGGATGGCTTTGCCTTCGAGCACCGTTTCGTCTTCAACAGGCTTGATGGTCAGATCGGTGAAGGTCGCGACAACTTCGGGGAGGTAGAGGGGCGCTTCCTGGAAAGCGAGGGCCTCATGGATTCCACGTACGACGCGATTGATTTCGAATTCATTGGTCTCGAACTGCTTTTTGAACTCAAGCTCTTTGTCTTTGGTCCAGCTGTTCGCGTTTCTGCGGTAATAATCTTTCTTAGCGTTCTCAAGGAACTTCGGGTCAGGAGAGAAATCGCCGTAGCCCGTAAATTCAAAGAAGGCCTCTCCTTCGGTCATCTCACCGGAAGCGACATCCACGACAAGTCTTTCGTCTACACCAAGGTGTTTCGCGATCGATTTCATGGCCTGGATAGAGCGGATATTCTTTTTGCCCTTTTTCCAGTGGCTGCAATCTGCCGGATCGAAGCCTAGAATTTGTCCCACGTCCTGATCGATGACGCGAATCCCGCCGAATTTGTGATCGAGCACACGCCGACAAAATTGAAAAAGATTTGCCGAGTTGGGGTATTTGGTGGCCGCGTCTTTCTTCATGGAAACACTATCCTCCGTGAGAGATCCTGGAGCCCTCGGTTCGCAAAGCTTTCCTACGACTGTGTTTCAAGACTTTTATCCGACAAAACCCTTTGTCAGCCTTGCTAGCCACAGCATACAGCTCTCAATCGCACGAGTGCGAACGATAGCGCTTTGACGTAATAACTATACTGCTGGTTGGACCATGTTCTCGTTTTAACACCGTTGCCCGATGTGGTCAATCGTGGCTTGTGATTCGTTCAAATCATTTTTGCATGGAACGCTAGCCGTTCTTGGTCAATTGCTTACGGACATTTGCACTCGGGAAGGGCAAAAGCCCCCAATTCGGGGCATTTCTTAGGAAAGACTTAGCCGCGGCTTGTTAAAAAAAAGAAAGTCTTCTTAGTAATACTGCTAGGTCTCCGCCAGCAGTGCTCTTATCCTATAGGATGAAGAAACCGAAGCGCCGGTAGTTAGTACTGAAGCTTTCAGTTTTGTTAATTTATGGCAAAAGCTTTGCCGGTCCTGGGCTTGACTTCATCTCGTTCGATCTTATGGTCGAATAGAGCTTGAAAATGAGCGAGTATGTCGCTAAGGCCAGGACGTCGAGGAGGTCAGTGTTGCAGATGAATGGATCGTTGGCAAACAAACCTGTGCCCACAGCTGGCAGCAAGTCTGACACGAGTGTTGTGGTCAAAGAGAAGGTGAAAGTCCAACGTCCCCCTTTATACGGGGTGATACTTCTCAATGATGATTATACGCCGATGGAATTCGTCGTCATGATTCTCGAGAAGTATTTTAACAAGGACCAGGCCGCGGCCACTGAGGTCATGCTCAAGGTCCATACTGAGGGGCGGGCTCTTTGTGGAATCTATCCCTTTGAGATAGCTGAGACCAAAGTCACGATGGTGACTCAGGAAGCTCAGCGTGACGGACACCCTTTACAATGCGTTTTAGAACGAACTTAAGTTTCTGCGCTGTATAAAACGCGGCATGAACATGCGGCGATTCTTAACGGGAGGGACGTGCCATTAGTATGTTAAGTCCTGATCTTGAAGTCAGTTTGAATCTAGCGGTATCGGAAGCGACCCGCCGTGGGCATCCCTACGTGACAGTGGAACATATTTTATATGCGCTCCTGCACAACGCAACGGCCAGGGAAGCCATCGAAGCCTGTGGTGGCGCTATCGATAGCGTGAGACGGGCTTTGGAAAGTTTCTTTGAAGAACACATCGACAACCACTCGCTGAAATCGGGGCAGTTGCCCCAGCCAACCATTGGTTTTCAGCGTGTCATTCAACGGGCTGCTCAACACGTTCAATCGTCTGGAAAAGAAAAAATCCAGGGCGCGAACGTGCTTGTGGCTATTTTCTCTGAGAAGGATTCCTTTGCGGTCTTCTATCTCGAGCGCGAGAAAATCACCCGACTCGATATTATTCAATATCTGTCGCATGGCCCGCACAAGGACGAAGAAGAAAACGAAGAGGGTGAAGAAGGTCAGTTTCTTCCCGGCCAACAGTCGGAAGAATCCGGATCGGGCGGACCCTCGGGTAAAGACGCTTTGGCCAAATACACTGTGGATCTGATCGACCGTGCGAAAGCCGGTAAGATCGATCCGCTTATCGGTCGTGATTCGGAACTCGAACGCATCATGCAGATCCTTTGCCGACGCCGGAAAAACAATCCGCTCTTCGTCGGTGACGCCGGTGTGGGTAAAACCGCTTTGGCTGAAGGTCTGGCCCTGATGGTAGTCGATGGCGAAGTGCCGGAAGCCCTTCATGGTCTTCGCGTCTTCTCCCTCGATATGGGATCGCTGATTGCGGGTTCCAAATTCCGCGGAGATTTTGAGCAGCGCCTCAAAGCGGTGGTCAAGGCTTTGCAGAAGTATCCGAAACATGTGCTCTTCATCGATGAGATCCACACCATCGTCGGTGCGGGTGCGGTCGGTGGCGGTGCCCTTGATGCTTCGAACATCCTCAAGCCAGCGCTCGCTTCCGGTGAGCTTCGCTGCATGGGATCGACGACCTACAAGGAATATCGTCAGCACTTTGAAAGCGATCATGCCCTGGCACGCCGCTTCCAAAAGATCGATGTCGAGGAGCCTTCGCATCAGGACGCTTTGAAGATCCTTCGTGGTCTCAAAGATGTCTATGAGAAGCATCATAATGTGAAGTACACCGCCGGCGCTCTTCAGGCTGCGGTTGAACTCTCGGCCCGTTATATCAATGACCGTAAATTGCCGGACAAGGCGATCGATGTCATCGATGAGGCGGCGGCCGTCGTCACTCTTCGTGGAGCGAAGCAGAAATCTCGTACGATCACAGCGGAGATGATCCAGACTGTGGTTGCGAAGATGGCTCGTATTCCCCTGACGAAGGTGAACTACAGCGAGCGCGAACTCCTGAAAGATCTCGACCTGACAATCAAGAGCCAGGTCTTTGGTCAGGATCGTGCGGTTGAAGCTTTGGCCTCAGCAATTAAACTCGCTCGTTCGGGTCTTGGTGATGAAGAACGTCCAATCGGTTCCTTCCTCTTTGCCGGTCCTACCGGTGTGGGTAAAACCGAAGTCGCCAAACAGCTCGCCAAATCTTTGACGATCGAACTCATTCGTTTCGATATGAGTGAGTACATGGAACGTCACTCGGTCTCTCGTTTGATCGGTGCGCCTCCAGGTTATGTCGGCTTTGATCAAGGTGGTTTGTTAACGGAAGCCATTAACAAAAATCCGCATGCGGTTCTTCTTCTCGATGAGATTGAGAAAGCGCATCCGGATATGCAAAACATCCTCCTTCAGGTGATGGATCATGGAACACTTACGGATAACAACGGTCGCAAAACCGACTTCCGTAATGTGATCATTATCATGACGACTAACGCCGGTGCGAAGGAACTCAACCAGCAGAGCATTGGTTTCGAACAGTTGATTCGTTCGAAAACTGATATTCTCGGTTTGTCTAAAGCGGTCAAGGATATGTTCTCTCCGGAGTTCAGAAACAGGCTCAATGGCATTATCAACTTCGGTCCACTGCCGATCGATGTTGTGAAACTGGTTGCTAAGAAATTTGTGGACGACCTCAACGCCAAGTTGCTTAAGAAAAAGGTTGTTCTCGAATTCAACGATGAAGCCATCGAATGGGTTGCGGTCAAAGGCTACGACGAAGCCTACGGCGCAAGACCAATCAGACGTTTGGTTGAAGAGAAGGTTAAGCAGCCTCTGGCTGAAGAACTCCTCTTTGGTGAAATGGCGAACGGCGGATCGATCAAGGTAACAGTGAAAGATGATGCGTTAGACTTCGAGTTCATCAAAAAAGTGGGGTGAAGAGCATGGAGCGTCATACCTTAGAGAGCATGGTTACCTTTCAAAAAGCGACTGAACTACTATCGAGGATTCGGAGCTTGCCAGGAAAAAAGATGCTGACTCTCAGCGTCTTGCTTGAGGAGGACACTTCAGACTTCGTTTTTGATATCACCGACCATGGTGTCGTTGGTTATCACGAAGATCATGAAGAGCAATTGACGAGCCTGCTGGAATACGGAATACAAAATAGTGGTGGACTGATCGTAAGACAGTTCACTCCGATGACCTACGAGATGAAGTGCAGCGATGGCAAAGTTATCAGTTTTCCTTACAAGCTGATTTACGCCATCTTCCTCGGCAACTCGGAATACTTTGTCTTGAGCAAAGAAGAGACCGAAGACGTTTGCTGCACCGATTCCCGAAGTGGAACGAAATTAAAAAAAGAGGATGGGGTGATCTATAGGAGCCTTGAGGCTCCCTCGCCCCGGATGCTTGCGCTTTAAGTTAAGAAAAGAGTGGATGATGAGTAGCGATGACCTGCATTTGATTAGTTTCGATATCTGCCCTTACGTGCAGCGCGCGATGATTGTTTTGCTTGAGAAAAATGCTGAATTCAAAATCAGCTATATCGATCT
>SEDW01001153.1 GCA_004193325.1 Pseudomonadota bacterium
TTGGGCTGCAGCCGGGAAGAGCAGATGCGCTGGTTTCATGAGATCTGGACTGCGGCCCTTGCCGTTCAGGCAGAAGGCGTCAGTCTTCGGGCTGTGACGGCGTGGAGTCTACTCGGAGCCTTCGATTGGAATAGTCTCGTCACCAAACAGAACGGTCATTACGAATCTGGGGTTTTCGATTTAAGATCGAAGTCCCCACGGGCCACCGCACTCGTGCCCCTTCTCTCATCACTCGCCAAAGATGAGAGTTTCGACCATCCTGTGCTCGACCGCCCAGGCTGGTGGCAAAGGCCTGATCGTCTGCTCTACCCGTCGGTTGATCTCGATCACAGAAATAAATCCATGGGCCGAAGCCTGGAGCCTTCGAAAAAGGCCCGACATATCCTTATCACGGGTGCAAGCGGAAGCCTCGGCCGGGCGATGACCTATCTCGCAGAGCAGAGAGCGCTCGACTTTAGGTCGATTTCTCGTGCTGATCTCGAGCTGAGTGACGACCAAAAACTCGCGGCCTTTATCGCGGAGGAGAAACCCTGGGCCATCATCAATTGTGCGGGCTACGAGAGGATCGATCGCGCCGAGAGAGATCGGGAACAGTGCCTCAGGGATAATGTGAAAGCCCCTCTCAACCTGTCGGCCATTGCTAAAGAACAGGGAATTAAATTCCTACAGTTCTCGAGTGACCTCGTCTTCGATGGACTCAAAGCTCACGCCTATGTCGAAAGTGATGAGACTGCGGCCTTGAGTGTCTATGGCCGTTCCAAGGTTAAAATGGAGGAAGAGCTACTAGCCAGTCACGACTCGAGTCTTATCATTCGCTCCAGCGCTTTTTTTGGCCCTTGGGATGAATACAATGCGCTCACCGAAGCCATGCGGACTATCGCCAGGGGTCAGGAGTATCACGCGGCTGATGATGTGGTCGTGTCGCCGACCTATCTCCCGGATCTCGTGAACGCCTCACTCGATCTCATGATCGACGACGAAAAAGGCCTTTGGCACCTGACAAATGTTGGAACCGTCTCCTTCGTGGAATTTGCGCGCATGGCAGCCAAGCGCCTGAATCTCAAAGCGAGTCTCATCGTCAGGCGGAGCGCGAGCGAAATGGGCTACACAGCAGCCAGACCCAAGTTTTCGGCCCTTAGCAGTGAAAAAGCTCAAATCATGCCAAAGCTGGAAAATGCTCTGGACCGCTATATAAGAGAGTGCCGCGTGGCACTTCGTTAATACTTTTATCAATCATGAGGACCCAAGATGGAAACGATCGG
>SEDW01001154.1 GCA_004193325.1 Pseudomonadota bacterium
CAGCTCCTCAGTTTCGCGAAGATTTGGCAAAGGCTTCGTCCTATTTTTGTGATGAGTCCACCGCTTCTCTTCAGGATCTTGGGATCTATGATGTGCAGCTTGAGCTGGCTTTTACAGAAGCGGTGAAAGATCCCAAGGCTTTCGCTGAAAGTTTTGCCCTTGAGAATAAACACCGGGGATTTGCCTACGGGCACTGTAAAGATCAACGGAAGTGGATCATCAGCAGTCCGTCGCCTGACGCCGTGTTGCAGTTGATCGAAGCGAAGAAGATTCTCAAGATCGATACTGAAGCTTTGACAAGCATCTGCGCTAGCTATGATGTCGATGGCATTCAGAAGGGTATCGAGGCACCGGTCTCTCTTGCCAAAGGCCTTAAACCGGGGGCGAAGCCGACAGAAATTCCTTTCCAAAAAGAATTGTTCGCGACAGTAACCCTGACCTGCCATCCAAAAGACAAAGCCAAAGAAGGTGATGAGTTATGGGCTCTCTTCCAGCTCTCGCCGCCAGAAACTTTGAGAGACCTCGCTGACGAAAAAGATTTCCGATCCTGGATTAATGAACTGCGACGCCGCAATAATCTCGCACCACTCGACAAGGGCGATAAATCGAACTCTTTTGGAACTCACCCACCCATCGCCGTCTGCTCCTCAATCCCAGAGCGAATCAGATAGCGCTGAAGACGACGGATAAAGGCGATGAGAAATTGCTTGTCATGGTCCTCGCGAGGAAATAGCATTTGGCCTTGAGTTGAGCCCCAGAGAGGAGTGAACCGATGAACATGCGCGATCAATTGCTAAAAGCCGGCCTTGCCAATAAGCAGCAGGCTAAGAAAGCTCAGCGCGAAGTCTCGAAGGTTCAACATGCCAAGACTAAAGCCGCCCGTGACCCGAATGCTCCGGCTGAACTCTCCGAGGCCGAAAAAGTCCTGGCTGCCAAGCGCGAAACAGATCGTCTGCTCAACCTCAAAAAGAACGAAGAACGCCTGAGCAAGGAAGCCGAAGCTCGGGCTATCGATATCATTTCCAATCACAACCTCAGCGATTCGCGATCAACGGAATCCTATCACTTTGTGGTCGATGGCAAACGCATTGCAAAGATCATGGTTCACGAGGAGCATGTTCCGGCTCTTGAAAAGGGTTTTCTCGCGATTGTGAGTATGAATACGGAGCTGGGCTTTGCCCTCGTCACATCCGAAAATGCTGAGAAGATCCGTGCTGGAAATCCGCTATTTATTATATGTCAGCACCGGGACGTCTGAATTCTTACCGCGAATCATTCGGATCTCACTGGAGATTTTTCCGACAGCAAGCGATCCATCAATCGTTACCCAATCGTAAGTAAAACTTGCTGGGAATCATCCGATGCTATCCTCTACAAATGTCTTAGGGGATCTATCGGTGAAACACAGTCTCGCAGCCTTTCTCTTCGCAAGCACAATAGTATCCTGCGCCTCCAATCCAAACGAAGTCAAAACCATCGATACGAAGATGGACGTACGCGGCAACGTCGGCGACTCCAAGCTCGGCGTCAATAAAAATCAGGAAGCCGTGATTCAACAGGAGCGTCAGGCTCAAGACGAACTCTCAATCCAGGAAGCAGT
>SEDW01000199.1 GCA_004193325.1 Pseudomonadota bacterium
AGGAGAAAGATCTGGAGGAAAGCATAGATGCCGATGAGCGCGATGACGTTCACAGGTTGGGAGCCATCGTAGTGAAGAAGGCCTTGAATCAACCCGGTGCCCATGAGAATGCCGGACACGATTGCGACGAAAGCCAGGATGTCGAAGGTCTTCTGGGCTTTCGCTCCCGGGTGATCGATGGATTCGGAGAGCGAATGAGTCCAGTTCAGGAGCGTTTCCGTCTTTTGGCCTTTGACCGCGAGGGTACGAAGACTGAGGTCCCGACTCTGAACAGTCTCAGGCGGGAGGAGACTATCGCGAGCCATTTGGACTTCGTAGTCGAGCAGGTCAATCATCGTAAATCGCTTCGCTGGCATCTTTCTCTTTCCCCTTCGACATGGGTCTAACCTTTTCCCACAGTAGCGTAGATAGCTCCGAAGCACAGCTAAGTCAAATCAACGGAAAGGAAATTTGGCTTCCAAAACTCGACTTTTGGAAAGCTTTCCTTCATAGATAAGCGAGCGAATGCGAGGGCCTTCGATGAAGTTAGCAAGTCATGATTTTATTTTCCTGGATTTTCAAACGACAGGGACTGCGGCCGCTTCGAGCGATGTGATCGAAGCGGGATGGGGACTTTATCGTGCGGATCTTGATCCCCTGGAACATACATGGACGACTCAGCTCATCGCTCTCGCGGATGAGCGACAGCTCTCCCGTACGATCCAACGGTTGACTGGACTTAGCGCCAATTATTATGCCGAAGGGGAATCCATCTCGGCAGAAGAATTGACGAGCGCGCTTCGGGAATTTCTGGACGAACACAAAGAATTGCCGATCGTCATTCATTTTGCCCAGTTTAAATTGCCTTTCCTTTGGAAGGTCATCGCGGCCGAAGAAGGCGAAGAGCGGCAGCTCATTATCGATCGCGTGATCTGTGTTCATAAGCTTTCGAAGCTGCTTATCCCCGAGCTTAAATCTTTCAGCCTTCGCGCGGTAGCGGGTTATGCGGGCTATGCGACCAAAGAGAAGAAGCGCTCGGTTGATCATCTCGTAGCTACGGCCTTTGTCTGGCGCTATATCACGGGCCTTCTCGGTCTCGAAGAACTTCCAGAAAATCTTGTCGTCTACCTCAAGACCCTGGAACGGCGCGAAGCTAAGGCTTTGCCAATCCACGATCAGGACCTTCGCAAAAAACGTTTGGCGCTCCCGAATCTGCCCGGCGTGTATTTCTTTCTCGATTATGCCGGGAACATTCTTTATGTGGGAAAAGCTGCGAATCTCAAACATCGGGTGAATTCCTACTTTCGCGGGAAGAAGACCAAAGGTAGCCGTTTAAATGAGATGTTGACTCGGGCCGTGGACTTTCGTTTTGTGACGGTTAAGAGCGAACTCGAGGCTTTGCTGCGCGAAAACGATGAAATCAAACGGCACGATCCCCCTTATAATCGCCTCCTGCGAGTGGAGGGGCGTGAGGTTCGCTTCCTCCGCTTTAATGATCATCTTGCCGAACCCACACTCTGGGGTTACCGCAACTGGGGGCCTTTGTCATCGCTCTGGATGATTGATGCGCTAAGGCCTTTTATCGAAGAGTATACGCCGGCGACGGTGATTCCGAGCTACATGAACGGTGTCATCGAAGAGATGATTGCCGGCGCTGTCCTTAGCGTCTTTAAGAGTTATGGCGTAAGCCTTGAGCATAAGCCTTCGCCTGATGACTGGCATCAACTCGCGCAAATCGTCTGGCCCATTGAATACGAGCGCCTTCTTCAACTTTCGCTGGCTGAGGAGGAGGAGGAGGAGGAAGAAGCTGAGGAAGTTATTGAAGAAGCGAATGAGGAGGAAAAGCTCTGGACTCAGGAAGACCTTGAAGTCTTCATTCGTCACAGTTTTACACACATGCTGAGACAGATCTTTCGGAGCCGGTGGTTTCTTCGTCTGGTGCATTGCCGGATTGAATGGAAGTTCGTGCACGATTCCGCGAATTGGCATGAATTTAGAGTGGACCGGGGCCATCTTTTGGAAGAGGGAGCGCCGTCTTCGGGGGGAGAACTCTCCTACAACGAACGCTGCGCAATCTTTGATATGCAGATCTACGATCGCATTGCGATTTTACATTCCCAGCTCAAAATTGGTCTCAGACGAGGGGACGAGATCCGCTTGCATCTGAGTTCAAACACCTGCTGGGATCAGATCAAGCTCAAAGACTTTCTTCGCTGCTAAGTTTTTTTCCTTCAAGAATGCCGTTAATAATTAATTACCTACATTTTTCGACAAAGTAGCCTTGGGCCCGGCAGTTAAATCCGGGCCTTTGCCTATTTTTTGGACAGCGCAATCTGCTGATTTTATTATCTAATTTAAGCCATCAGCAAGAGTTTCGTTTTTCGCTCAATGTTTCACCTCGCCCTTCCGAAAAGATTGGCTGGGACCCATGTGAACATTTTCTCCTTACGAAGGTATATATGAGCGACTTCAACCCGAAGACAGATGAACAAACTGCAAAGTCTGCATCCGCAGTGCTTGGTCTGAAATTTGGCCTCGGTTCCGCTCTTTTGCTTTCTTTCATTATGTCGTGTAGTAACCCGATCGCAAAACCTTCTCTTGCCTCACGCACGGGATCGGATGCTCAACCCGCTACGGACGAACCTGAAGGGGATGATACAGAAGAAGTCGACAGTGAAGATGCAGACGTTGTGACAAACAATGGTGCTCAAACCACCAGCGGTGGAACGACTACAGGCACGGGAACTCAAACCGGTACCGGCACCACCACCCAGACGGGAACGGGTACAGGAACAGGCACAACCACTCAAGTCCCCCCAACCGATGGAACCCCCGCAATCGGCTCGACTGATAACGGCTGGAAACTCGTCTGGTCAGACGAATTTAACGGAACCACTCTCGATGAAACGAAGTGGACTTACGAAGTTCAAAAACCGGGCTGGGTCAATAATGAACTCCAGAACTACACGAATAAACGCAAAGAAAACGTTCGCCTTGAAAACGGTCATCTCGTTATCGAGGCCCGCAAAGATAAATTTGAAGGCCACGATTATTCATCGGGCCGAATCAAAACGCAGGCCAAACACAGCTGGAAGTATGGCCGCATCGAAGCCCGCATGCAGCTGCCCGGTGGCCTTGGAACCTGGCCAGCGTTCTGGATGATGCCCGAGGATCAAAGCAAAGGTTGGCCACTCTGTGGTGAGATCGATATCATGGAAGAAGTGGGTTTTGAGCAGGACGCGATTCACGCGACCGTGCATACAGCCAAATACAATTGGGCGAATAACAACGTAAAGACGGCTTCCGTACCGACAGCAGGAGTCACCACTGGCTACCACACCTATACGATGGAGTGGTACGAAGATCATATGGACGGTTTCGTTGACGGCAAGAAATATTTCACGGTAAAGAACGAAGGCACGGGCGAAGATTCCTGGCCATTCAACAAAAATTTTCACGTGATCTTTAATCTCGCCGTCGGCGGTGTTTGGGGTGGGATGAACGGTGTTGACGCTAACATCTGGCCTCGCGCCATGCTGGTCGACTGGGTTCGCGTTTACCAAAAATAATCAATAAGACTGCATCAAAGAGGACAGAGGAATGAAGATTCCGCTGTCCTCTTTTTCTTTTCAGCTGCTTTAATTTTGACCTAAGATGTCCATCGACCAAGCTCCTTAGCTCATGCTAGCTTGTTCTTCGAACCATCTGAGGCATCACGCATTTGAAACTCATCATCGCCGAAAAACCATCCGTAGCAAGAGACTTGGCGCAGGCTTTGGGCGTTAAAGCGCAGGGGCGTGGACATTTTCGCGGTGACAAGTACATCATCACCTGGGCGATTGGGCATTTAGTCACATTGGCTGAGCCCCACCAAATCAATCCCATCTGGCAGAAGTGGCGCGAGAGCGATTTGCCGATACTCCCTTCGAGTTGGCCATTATCGATTCTCGATAACACGGCCTCTCAGTTTGCCGAGATCAAAGAACTCCTCCATGACCCGGCTGTCAGCTCGGTCATTGCAGCGACCGATGCGGGTCGCGAGGGTGAATTGATTTTCCGCTACATCTATGAAAAAGCTGGCGCGACCAAACCTGTTGAGCGCCTCTGGCTTTCGTCGCTGACGCCTGAGAGCATTGCGGAAGCCTTTCGAAAGTTGAAGCCCCTGTCCGAATACGATCGTCTTGCGGATAACGCGCGTGGTCGCTCGCGTTCGGACTGGCTCGTCGGACTCAATCTTTCGCGTGCCTATTCTTTGAAGAACAACGATCGCTGGACCGTAGGCCGTGTGCAGACACCGACCCTGGCGATGGTTGTGGAGCGCACCGAAAGTATCATGAACTTCGTTCCCGAATCTTACGTCGAGATTGAAGCTCATTTCGAAACGAAGAAAGCGGAGAAGTACAAGGCGCTCTATGTCGACCCCAAGCTAAAGCGGGATAAAGCCAAACTCCCGAGCGTGGAAGAGGCCCTTCGAGGCGAAGCCAAACGTTTTAAGCCGGAAGATCCTGAGATTGAGGCGATCAAAGCCCGCACAAAAAATGGGGTGGCTACTGTCATCAAGCGTGACGACAAAGAACAGAAGATGCCGCCGCCGAAACTCTACGATCTGACCGAATTGCAAAAGGACGCCAACCGCCTATATGGATTTCAGGCCAAACTCACGCTCGATATTGCTCAAAGTCTTTACGAGAGCTATAAGCTCATCACCTATCCGCGATCGGACTCGCGGCATCTGAGTGTGTCCGTTGCAAAGTCTCTGCCGGAGATCGTTCAGGCGATTCGTGGGCCTTATGATAAACTCCCGCTTCATCCCGATACTGGCAAAGTTCCACTTGGCAAGGCCTACGTTGACGACAGCAAGGTGAGTGATCACCATGCCATCATTCCAACGGGTAAAAATCCGGCTAATCTGCAGGGCAACGAAGGCAAGATTTTTGATCTCATCGCCAAGCGTTTACTCATGGCCTGGCAGGACGATCACGTCAAGAGTCAGTCGACGGTCTACACCATGATTAAATCTCAGGTCGATGGCGCGAGCTTTGAGGACAACTTCCGGTCGAGCGGCAGTATTGTGCTCAGAGAGGGCTGGAAAGTCCTCGAGCGAAAAGCGACTCGAAATCCTGATGCTCTCGCACTGCCCCTGGTGCAGATCAAAGAAGTCGTCGATCTCAAGAAGATCGAAGCTTTGAAAAAAGAGACCAAGCCACCTGCGGCCTTTAGTGATGCGACTCTGCTCAACGGTATGGCCTCCGCTGGCAGTCGACTCGATGACAAAGAGCTCACGGATATCCTCCGCGAACGTGGCCTTGGTACACCAGCGACCCGTGCGGCGACGATCGAAAACATTATTCATCGCGGTTATGTCGAACGCCGGGAGAAATCTCTTTGGGCAACACCCCTCGGCATTAAGCTTATTCATCAGGTGCATCCTTCCGTTCGGAGCGCGGCTCTCACAGGTGAGTGGGAAGCCAAGCTGCGGCAGATCGAGAATGGAAATCTGAGTCTTCCTGAATTCACCCGGGAGATAGAGGCTTACGTGCAGGAGACGATCGAACTGATTCGCTCGACCCCGGTATCCGCCTCTGAGTCGGCCGGCAACTATTCGGGGCCGTCGGCGCCTCGACAAGGTGCTTCGGGGGGCAGAGATTCGATGCCGCCCATGCAGGCTGCGGCTTCGGTGCCTCGGCGAGAGGTCTCGCGAGCTGGAGATTCTACAGCCTCACTCCGCGACACAGCTCTGGCCGAGGCCAACGCTTCGCGGCAAGGTGCATCGGCGCGGGCTCTTCCCAATGCTGCTCCGGCTCACGTGATCAATGTCATCCCTCCGGGAATGAAACTCAAAGACGCGCTCTTTAAAGTCTTTGGCCACAAAAATTTTCGTCAGCATCAGGAAGAGATCTGCCGCGAGATTATCGAAGGCAATGATCTCTTGCTCGTGATGCCTACCGGTGCCGGCAAATCCCTTTGTTATCAATTGCCGGCCATTGTCCTCCATGGCTGTACGATCGTCATCAGTCCTTTGATCGCGCTCATGGACGATCAGGTGCAAAAGCTCAAATCACAGGGCGTGAACGCCGCCGCATTGCATTCAGGGCTTGGCCGCGAGGAATCGCGTTCGATCTGTGGGGTCATGACTTCCGGCCTGATTACCGCATGCTTGCCCAAAGGCTCCTGCGCTTTCGGCCCGCACCGATCGTGGCCATGACTGCAACGGCGACGCCGCTTGTGCAAAAAGATATTGCGATGCAACTCGACCTTCGCAAACCGAAGCTTCATATCCACGGATTTCGTAGGACCAACATCGCGATCGAGATCAGCGAAGTGGCTCTGCCCGATCGTCCAGCGCTGGCGCGTAAACTCCTCTCGCGTGAGTCTGCACGTCCGGCAATTGTCTACGCGCCGACCCGTAAGGATACCGAGAGCATCGCCGAGGCTCTTCAGTCGATCGGCCGGGTTTCCCCTTACCATGCGGGCCTTTCGCATGAGAAACGGCAGGGGATCCAAAGAGATTTTCAGGCAGGTAAGCTCGATGTGATCGTGGCGACCATTGCCTTCGGTATGGGAATCGATAAGTCTGACATTCGGACTGTCGTGCATGCGGCTCTTCCATCGAGTGTGGAGGCCTATTATCAGGAGATCGGTCGAGCGGGTCGTGATGGTAAGTTCTCCCGGGCGATCCTCATGCATTCCTATGCGGACCATCGCACACGGGAATTTTTCATCAAAAAGAATTATCCGGATATCAAAGTCCTTGAAGGGGTCTTGAAGAAGATCCCGAGAGAAGGCGTGGCTCGTCCCGACATCCGTAGCAGCATGGATGCTTCGACACTCGACAATGCCCTCGAAAAGCTCTGGGTGCACGGCGCGATCGAGATCGACGGCAATGATGAGGTGCGATCTCTGCCGAAGGCCTGGCAGAAGAGTTATCTCGACCAGCAGATTCATAAAGAAGCTGAAGTGAGCCTCATGAGCAATTTCGCGCAGAATGCCACGAGCTGCCGTATGCTGCTTTTCCTCCATCACTTTGGTGATGTGAGTGACAAGCAGGAAGGCTGCGGGATCTGCGATTTTTGTCTGCCCCTGGGGAGCTTGAGTAAAAGCTTTAGGCAGCCGAACGCGAGAGAGCAGGCGGTGATGGTCGGTCTACTGAAGCTCCTCGATCTGCAGACTCGTTCGATGTCCATCAGCAAGGCCTTTCAAAATCTTGAGGCTTCCCTTCTCGTGTCGGACCGCAAGCTCTTTGATGCCTGCGCGGATACCCTGATTCGTCAGGGTGCGGTGACGGCGAAGATGGAGAGTTTTGAGAAGGACGGACAGCCCATTATTTATAAGAGCCTGACAGCTGTCGGGCCATTTCTCGAAGAACCCAACTGGGACGATTATCTGATTCTCGAGAGCCAGGCGACGAGTGAGGTCAAGACCTATGCGCCGCGTAAGTCGAAGGCGAAATCTAAGACTAAAACGCCTCGTCAGGGCGCTTCGCGTTCGAAAGGCAGCTCTCAATCGATCGACGAGATCGATGATCCTCTGGCGCAGAAGCTTCGTGGCTGGCGCCTTCGCACGGCTAAGAAGGAAAAGGTTCCGGCCTACCGGGTCTTCAGCGATAAGACCCTGAGTGCCCT
>SEDW01001155.1 GCA_004193325.1 Pseudomonadota bacterium
GATGCCGATGTCGAACGCATCCTCAGTCTTCGTCAAAGCCTCAATTCCAAACTCAGCCAGGATCGCTGGAACCGCTGGAGAAACGGTGCCGCCGCTGTTGAAGGCTTGCGTGCAGGATCTCTTAGTATCGTCGACGATGTGGTTCGTTTCGGGAACGCGGATGAATTGAATGAAGATGAGCGGGAAAAACTAGACCAGGGGTTAAACGCCTTTCTGCCCTGGAAGAAAGGGCCTTACGAATTCTTCGGCCAAAGGATTGACACAGAGTGGCGTTCCGATTTGAAATGGCAAAGGGTTAAACCTTTTCTCACGGATATGAAAGGGCAGGTCGTCGCCGACATCGGCTGTCACAACGGTTACTACATGTACCATCTGCGGGCAATGGGCGCGAAGAGCGTCATTGGCTTTGAGCCGATGCCGATCAACTATTACAACCATCAACTCATGCAAAACCTCTACCCTACCCCGGAGATCAATGTTGAACTCTTTGGAGTCGAGCATATTGATCTCTTTCCTGACAGCTTTGACACTATCCTTTGCATGGGAATTCTCTATCACCATACCGATCCCGTAGGACTGCTTCGCAAGATGCGCATCGCCTTGAAACAGGAAGGCCGCATCATCATCGATTGCCAGGGCATTGCCGGTGACGACACGATTTCTCTGACGCCGACGAGCCGTTATGCGGGCTCTACAGGCGTCTGGCATTTGCCAACCATGCTCTGTCTGCAGAACTGGATTCGGCGGGCAGGCTTTAGCAAACAGATCGCGTTCTACTCCGCTCCGCTCGACTCGACCGAACAGCGCGCCACACCTTGGGCGAATGTTAAGAGCCTCTCGGATTTTCTCGATCCAAAGGATATCACTCGGACGGTCGAAGGTCATCCTGCTCCATGGCGGCATTATCTGATGATTAAGATATGAAACTAGCGCGATAAAAATCGAATGGGCAGCTCAGGAAATGAGCTGCCCATTTTTTTTAAAAACTAAAGACAAAGTTCAGACCGAACGTTTCAAGCGGTTCAGCTTCACTCGGCGATCGATCGCGAGATCAAGCAGCTTCGCAATCAACTGCGACCCGCTGTAGCCCGCGTGCTCCCAGAGCTGGGGATACTGCGAGATCACTGTAAAACCAGGCAAGGTATTCGCTTCGTTGAAAAAGAACTTATTCGTTTTCTTGTCCAGGAAGAGATCGATGCGCGACAGGCCGTAAAGGTTCAACGCTTCGAATACTTTCTTCGCGAGTCTTTCACCCTCTTT
>SEDW01001156.1 GCA_004193325.1 Pseudomonadota bacterium
TGCATTGGCCCCCGATTCAGTTGACACGGGTGTTTTTCTCAATAAATTCGTGCGGACTCAACATGCTTAAAGCCGAATGCGGAGCCTGAGAGTTGTAGTCGTTGAACCATGCTGGAAGCATCTTCATTACCTCCTCTGCGCTGTAACAATCATTCGAGTAAACGTAGTCTCTCTTGAATGTCCCTACAAAGGATTCTGCCATTCCGTTCGATGAGGGGCTATACGGTGCTGTGTAGCACGGCTGAAGATTAACACTTCTAGCGACCTCTTGAGTAAATCCAGCCCTGTAAATTGAGCCTCTATCGGTTAGCCACTGGATCATACGATCAGTGCGGCCAGATGGAAATCGCTTATCTGTAGTGCAGATGATTAGCTCGGCGATGTGTTTCTGCGTTAGGGGTACTGACGAAGAAACGAAATGAATCGCCTCACGATCGCAACAGTCGAGAGAAAATGCAACGAAAACCTTTTCTCCATTCCAACATTTAATTTCGAATGCATCAGAGCACCATCGTGTGTTGGAGTGAAGTGTCATCACCTGTCCTTTGCCCTCGTGATTTACACGCTTATCGCCTGATTTAGGCAAGATCAGACCATGCATCTTCATCAGTCGATACACCCGCTTTCGATTTATTTCCGCACGCTGTGAACCTCGGAGTATCCGGTTCACTAACGCAGTGACACGTTTATAGCCGTATGTCGGTCTGTTTTCGATCACTTGCCGAATAACGGGCAAATAGATCTCGTCATCGGCCTTTCGATAGAAAGCCATGTTGATTACCTTGGGTAATTTGTAGATCGCAGCTCTCGAGATACCGAGAGCGCGGCAAACAGAAGTCTTGGTGTAAGACGAAGAGTCAATTATTTCTTTGGCTGTCGCAACCAAGCTGCTGGGGGTTGTTGCTTTTTTTTAATGAGGATCGCGTTGGCTTCTTTGAGGATAGCCTTATCAATCGCAAGGTCAGCGACTGCCTTCTTGAGTGCTTCGTTTTCTCGCAAGAGAACGGCGATTTCTTCGGGCGAGAGATCGGTATCTTTAGGGGGCTTCGAGGTCATAAACATCTTCTTCCAGTTATACAGATTGACTGCATTGATCTGATGTTTACGAGAAATGGCGGAAATACTCAATCCGTGATCGAAATGATCTCTAAGTATTTGTTCTTTTTGCTGAAATGAATACTGCTTCTTCGACTTTACTGCGGTTGCCATGACACTTTCCTTCTAGGTTAGTGTCAACTCGAAATGGGGGTTATGCTCA
>SEDW01001157.1 GCA_004193325.1 Pseudomonadota bacterium
AGATTTCATCGCGACTGCAGGTTTTTTGAGGGCTAATTTTTCCGCTACAGCGGCTTTCTTTGCCGCTATTTTTGCCGCCTTTGCCGGATTATGAATGGCCATATCCGCAGCTACCCGATCCGCTACCCGCGGATCCATGGTCGACGCTTCTTTGACATTCACAATCACCCAGAAAGCGATCACGCCAAGGGGCAAACCAGCAGCAAGACAAACTGCGAGCATATTTCCATTCGAACGCCATGCAACGACAGCGACTATGGCTGTCATCCAACCGACCACCGAGAAGGCGGTCTTGTTGAGGAGTTTGAGTCCGTTCTTATTCATAGATCAATCCTTAGAGGGCTTTGAACATTGCTGCTATGATCGGCCGCAGCTTTGAGGAGTTGAGCCAAAAATTTGGGCAATTCGACTAAGGACATTTAAATCTGGCTTTGTCACCTCCCTCAATTGCCGCCGAATCCATCGGAATTACCGAAGGAAAGCGAAGCCAGTCGAATTCTTTTCCACATCGAATAAATCTCAAACGAAGGCAGGCCATCTCGCAGACTTAGCGCGTTTCATCACCCGTTCACGCCTTCTGAGCCCTGCCTTAAAAATTCCTGAACATCCTGCACAATGCACCCTCACCCAAATCGCTTAGCGAGAAATTGCTAAGATGGATTTTTCTCGATATGGTCAGCTTCCGATCGACAACCATTAAGGACTACTCCTATGAAAAATCTCTGGCCACTCTTGATCGCACTGACTTTTCCCATGTCTCAATCCAGCTTTGCTGCTGGGAGCAGTGGCAAAAAGCAGGCGCCACTCGGACCTGGAGCCGCAGCCGAAGCGACAAAAGTGTCGAAAGACGAAGTCCAGGCTCTAATCGACGCGGGAAAATATGACGACGCCGTGAATAAAGGCACCGAGTTGAACAAGATCGAACCCAGTTCGGAACTCTTGACTCTCATAGGATTTGGCCTCAGAAAACAGGGCGAATACAATCGCTCTCTGAATGCCTACACTGAAGCTTTGCACCTCGATCCTAAAAACGATCAGGCAAAAGAATACATGGGCGTGACCTGGCTCAATCTCAAGCAGGAGCCTCGTGCGAAATCTCTTTACGAAGAACTTCTCAAGACCAATCCCAAACTTGCAGCCATGCTCAAAAGCGAAGCGGCAAAACTCGGACACAAGTGGTGAGATCCGTCCTCGTCTTCATCCTCCTCGTAGTCGCTTTCCCTGAAATGAGTGCTGCCGATTGCAGCTCGTCTCAAGGCGACTACGAAAGTGTCGCCGAGCAATCAACTTGTCTCGAGGGACAGAAACTCTTTTACAACAAGTCCCTGTCGATCGATGGTCAGGCGAGCTGCGCGAGCTGTCACGTCAAAGATCTTCACTATGGCGATGGGCGTCGACGTCCTCACCTTCGTGGTGAAGATCTCGCTCTTTCGCGAACTCTTTCTCTAAAGGATATCAGCAGGCGATCGGCGCCCTACTTTTGGAATGGCCGCGCTGAGAGTCTTGAAGGTGCAATCTATTGGCCTCTCTATCAAACCCGGGAGATCGGAGCCAGCCCTGAGCATCTCGATCAACGAGGTGGAGGCGTAAAGATCACCCGAGCTTTGACAAGTTACATCAAGACGCTCAACAGCGGAGAGGCCCCCGTCGATGCCTATGCACGCGGAGACTGCAGTTCTCTATCGAACGAAGCATTAGAGGGACTGAAGATCTTTCAAGCGGCCGACTGCCAGAGTTGTCACGAAGGAAGTGAATTTGCCGGCATTGAAGTAAAGCCCTACCTCTACGAAAATCTTCCCGATGCCTACTTCAAGATCGAGGAGGCACGGTATGGGCAGGATTGGGAGCTTCACGCGTCCGCGAAGGGTAAATCCGTAACCCTCGAAGTCAAAGCCCCTTCCCTAAGGAATCTGCCAGCCTCAGGACCCTTTGGGCAATTCGGTCAGAGCCGCGATCTGAATGAATATATTGCTCTGCATTCGCGCAAGGTTTCAACACATAGAACTCTGTCTAAATCAGCTCAAAAAAATCTCGTCATCTTTCT
>SEDW01001158.1 GCA_004193325.1 Pseudomonadota bacterium
GCTGCTGCGTTTGCATTGGCAAGGCTTGTAAAGATGGGGACTCCGCTATCGCGGACGACCGTTTCGGATTTTCCGTAAAGAACATGGCCGTCTGCATCGCTTAGCTTCACGCAAATTACGTAGGCGCCATCCACGCTCAGGTCAAGAGCGCTGGCAATCGCGCTTTTATCGTAGGTCTGGCTATTGTCACAGGAAACATCGGCAGCACTATCGTCGAGTGGGGCCGTGTATTCGATCTTAGTGGCAAGTGTCTGCGGCGATAAGATCCATAGTGCAGCGGCATCATTCTTTTCAGAATTCTGGATGAATCCATCGGCTGCTACACCTGTCTTCGCCAGCGAAACAAATTTTAAATTTTGACCTTCACTTTGCCCGTTCCAATAAAATTGATAGATCTGCTCTACGGTGTGGCCGGCTTGGTCGCTAATAGTCGCCTTGATCTTGTAGATACCATTTTTATCAGCACTCACCATTGGTGTTGCTGAATTTTTATCGTCAAAAGCAATGGCACCGGGGCCCGATACGGTGCTCCATTCTACGGTTAAGGCAGTGGTATCTTGCATAGATATGTTAGGGTTAAAAGCTTGTCCATGGGTTGACACCTCAACTGGAACAGTAACCACGGGATTCGTTCGGTCGATTATAAAAGGGACGCCGTTGTTTTTTGCTGATATTCGAGCGTCTCCAATACGCCCATAGACGCAAAGAAAGTAGTGCCCATCATAGAGGTCATCAAGCTGCACGTTGTTCGATTTAATGGCCCGTTTTTCAAAAATAGGTTCGGAACAGCTTTCTTCTTTTGCTACAGCAACTTCAAAGGATCGCACAAATCGGTTTTTCGACCATTCAAGGGTCACCGCTTGGCTCATTACGAGACTTGTAGGAGTCGTGATGGAAAAACTTGAATTACCTGTAGGCACGAAAACGTAAAGATCCGAACACCCTAAACCGAGGCTCAGGAGTGTGATAATGAGTGCTGTTCTCAAAAAAGATATCATGGGCATGGGCGGTCGTCTCTGTGCCAACGTGTTAGATCTACTTATCGTCGGATAGGAACAGTTGTTCAGAGAAAATTATTAAACATTTGTTATGAATGACATGTTTTTCAAGTTTTGAGGCTTGTTAGGGGATACGTTACGTATGTTGTTCCGAAAAATGATCCGTTGTGTTGAAGTCGGATATTTTTTATCATCGAAATTACAACCTGCGCAGTTGAGCTCATCAAGAGCCGTGCCTAACATAAGTGTCGTCTCTCAGT
>SEDW01001159.1 GCA_004193325.1 Pseudomonadota bacterium
AGGGCACTCAGGGTCTTATCGCTGAAGACCCGGTAGGCCGGAACCTTTTCCTTCTTAGCCGTGCGAAGGCGCCAGCCACGAAGCTTCTGCGCCAGAGGATCATCGATCTCGTCGATCGACTGAGAGCTGCCTTTCGAACGCGAAGCGCCCTGACGAGGCGTTTTCGTCTTTGATTTCGCCTTCGACTTACGCGGCGCATAGGTCTTGACTTCACTCGTCGCCTGGCTCTCGAGAATCAGATAATCGTCCCAATTGGGTTCTTCGAGAAATGGCCCGACAGCTGTCAGGCTCTTATAAATAATGGGCTGCCCATCCTTCTCAAAACTCTCCATCTTCGCCGTCACTGCACCCTGACGAATCAGAGTATCCGCGCAGGCATCAAATAATTTTCGATCCGTTACGAGAAGGGAAGCCTCGAGGTTCTGAAAGGCCTTGCTGATGGACATCGAACGGGTCTGCAGATCGAGGAGCTTGAGTAGCCCGACCATCACCGCCTGTTCCCGCGCATTCGGCTGCCTAAAGCTTTTGCTCAGGCTGCCTAAGGGCAGACAAAAATCGCAGATCCCGCAGCCTTCCTGCTTGTCACTCACATCACCAAAGTGATGGAGGAAGAGGAGCATACGGCAGCTCGTGGCATTCTGCGCGAAGTTGCTCATCAGGCTGACTTCAGCTTCTTTATGAATCTGCTGGTCGAGATAACTCTTCTGCCAGGCCTTTGGCAGGGATCGCACCTCATCATTGCCGTCGATCTCGATCGCGCCGTGCACCCAGAGCTTCTCGAGGGCATTGTCGAGCGTCGAGGCATCCATGCTGCTACGGATCTCGGGACGAGCCACGCCTTCTCTCGGGATCTTCTTCAAGACCCCTTCGAGGACTTTGATATCCGGATAATTCTTTTTGATGAAAAATTCCCGCGTGCGATGGTCCGCATAGGAATGCATGAGGATTGCCCGGGAGAATTTGCCATCACGCCCCGCTCGACCGATCTCCTGATAATAGGCTTCCACACTCGATGGAAGAGCCGCATGCACGACAGTCCGAATGTCAGACTTATCGATTCCCATGCCGAAGGCAATGGTCGCCACGATCACATCGAGCTTACCTGCCTGAAAATCTCTTTGGATCCCCTGCCGTTTCTCATGCGAAAGGCCCGCATGATAAGGGGAAACCCGGCCGATCGACTGAAGAGCCTCGGCGATGCTCTCGGTATCCTTACGGGTCGGCGCGTAGACAATTGCCGGACGTGCAGACTCACGC
>SEDW01001160.1 GCA_004193325.1 Pseudomonadota bacterium
ACGCGTCCACGCATAGAGCCTTTGAAGAGTTTGTTGAGTGTAACCTTCATCTCAGCTGGAGGAGCCCAGTTGTTCGTAGGACCTGCGTCCTGCTTACGTTGGCTACAGATGAATGTGCGATCTTCAACACGAGCGACGTCACTGGCGTCCGAGCGTGCAAGAAAGCTGTTAGGGCGTTTGACCGGATCCAGGGGAATAAAGGTTCCACTGGCTACCATCTGCTTACACAGACGATCATATTCTTCCTGAGAACCATCGCACCAGTAGATCGATGCCGGCTCACAGAGTTCTGCGACTTCTGCAACCCATTCGCGAAGTTTAACGTTTTTTACATAGTCCGGAACTGAATGCGTTTGCGTTCCTCGAGAATGCGAACCGAGGCTCATAAAAACCCTCCAAAGCCGATTACGGCAAAACCGAAAATGCAGTCCCAAAAACCGTGTCGGCGGACTCGCTGTTTGCGAGCTGAAAACTGCCGCTTAATGTTGTACGTGTCGGCGCAAGAGGTCAAGATTAAAAGCAGTTTCGCTCAGAGTAGAAGAAGCGCAAACCCATCCCCAAGCGAATCTTCAGCGGATAATCCGCTTAAGATTCGGGGGATTAGACTATGCAAATTGCCTGAATTTTTCGATGAGAAATTTGGTGACTTAGCTAAAATTACGCGGTGACTTCAGCGCTTTAGCGCAGAAGGTGGGACTTCGGTATTATCCCGCATTTTAAAGCGCAGGTTCTTCGAGCCAAGGATGGCGTTTTTCGAATCAAGCGAGAAGAAGGAATAGACTACGTTGGTCTTGGCATCGACACTGCCTTTGGCCGCGTAGTATTTGCGATCACCCTTTAGGGTTAGCGTGTCGTCGGCTTCGATCGAGGCCAGCTCAACAAAGCCCGCGGTGTCAGCCTTACAAAGCTTTACTGCTCCGGGACAGGCTACGATTTTTGTCGCACCCGCAGCCGAAGCAAGCAGACTCAGCCTGCCATTGCCCTCGTCGAGGTCGACACGAATGTTCAGACTCTTATCGTTATCGACACAGTCGTCTCCAGCCGTCTCCGCCCCGCTGATATTGTGCGCGGCGAAAGCTCGGGTGATGTTGCAGTAGTTGGCTGAAGGCGTCGCAGGGTTATTGTCATCGTCGTCTGCGCGAAGCACAGCGCTATACGCATCGAGGTAGCGATCGCTCAATTTCAGGTGCTTGAAAAAGAGTTTGTTCGCCAGGTCCGCACCCTGCTCTGCGCCGTGGAGCGAAGACAAAAGGGT
>SEDW01000200.1 GCA_004193325.1 Pseudomonadota bacterium
TTGGCCAGCATCTCAGCCTCAGTCGCGAGACCTACGATGCCTGCGTTGGTATTGCCGTCGAGCCAAAGCCGTCCTTCGGCAGCCGCCATGGAGCGGATGGAGATCACATCTCCGTGAGCAAAGGGAAGAACGTTCGTAGCTTGCTCGTGCAAAACAAAAGGAAATTTTTCAGCCTCAACCTTCGCCCCGGCCGTGATGCTGTTTGGGGAGAGGAGAAGAAAACGGGCTGCATCGTCTTCGGCAAGATTTTCGATGAGGATCTGATCGTCATGTAGCTTGATCCTCCATCGACTGCTCATCGCTGCATCATTGGGCGCGAGTCGAATCGAGCCTTTGCTATCAAGGGTCAGCCAACGTTTCCCATCTTCGAGGCTCTCGATGCTGAAACTCTGATCTTCGTGCTGATGAAAACGCCAGAGCGTGGCCGAAGAGGAGGATTTGAGTAGGGAAGCTTCGCCCTGAACAGGTTTCGCTCCGAGCCAGAGCGAAGTTTCTCCAGCAGGAATCTCAATGCGAAAGGCCTGACCATCCGATGGAATCGAAGTTGCGAAAGCATGACTTGCGCAAAACGTGACTGCCGCGAGGGCAAGGATAGACCTTTGAAAGCGGTTTCTAACGAGATTCATGATTCACCCGCATTGAGATGGGATTGATGTTCTGGGCATCGTCGAAACGCTTCAGGATTTCTTTCGGCGAAGAAAGTCCGTAGAGGGACTGCCACTTGCCACTCCTATCCCGGATAGCCACGTAGGGGGAGTGTTCAATCGAACTCAGACTCATGCCCAATATTTCTTTGCATATGAGGTCTGTGCTCTTGCGGTCTGTGACGAGCAGTGTCCAATTCTTGCCGGCGTTATAGGTCTCGCCCCATCGCTTTAAATCGGCTGGACTGTCACGCTCGGGATCGATGCTGATCGAGATGAGTTTGACCTTTTCGCCGTCTGATCTTTTTTCTAAAAGGCTTTGAATCATTTTGAAACGCTGACCCTGACCGGGACAAACACCTTCGCAGCGCGTGTAGACAAAATTCACAATGACGGGACCGTCCTGAATGATGTCGCGCTGCAGATCCTTTTCCTCTCCGTTCTGATTCTGAACGCGAAAGTCGGCCCTGGCTAAATTTGGCAGGGCCACGTGCAGGATGACGCTGGCCATCACTGCGAAAATAAGATTGGACGCCTTGAGCAGGAGCTTATTCAGCATATCTGTCTCTTTCTGTTCTCACTCTATTTATCATTAGGCAGAAATTACAGGGCCGGGATCAAAAGTGAAAGCATGAAGCATTCCGATGGTGGACTTTGATGTGTCCAAAACGTTCGCTGATATGGGTTAGCGGTCTTGCGTTGAAATTATCGAAAGTGAACTGAGGCCCCGACCCAGCTTTCTGCGAATTTTACCGGTAAACATCGCTCAGTAGAAGAGAAGCGCTCGTTGTTTTGACTATTGTCCGCTTAGCTCCTGTGCTAATAGCGTTTGGCAATCCGAATCATATGATGATGAGAAGAGTAGTCTTGACGGTATAAGGGGGCTCGTGAGTGACAGTGAATAGTCAAACGTCAAACGCAGTTGGTACGGTTCACCACAATGAGGGTGACATTTTTGGACATCCAAAAGGACTCTATGTCCTCTTCCTCACAGAGATGTGGGAGCGGATGAGCTACTACGGTATGCGCGCCCTGCTCGTACTCTATATGATCAACCATCTCTTCAATCCCGAAGTTTCTCAGGGTGTGCTTGGCTTCGCACAAATCAAGGGAGCTTTGGAAGCAACCTTTGGCCCGCTTGCGCCGCAACCGCTTTCCTCACAAATTTATGGCCTCTATACAGCCTTCGTTTATTTCACTCCTTTCTTCGGTGGCATCATCGCCGATCGCTGGTGGGGACAGAAAAAGACTGTTGTCGTCGGCGGCGTGCTCATGATCATCGGCCATTTTCTGATGGCAGCCGAATCTCTTTTCTTCGTGGCTCTCCTGTTCCTTATCATCGGTAACGGTGCCTTCAAGCCAAACGTTTCCACTCAGGTTGGTGATCTTTACGCGCCGGGCGACTCGCGTCGTGACGGATCGTTTATCATCTTCTACATGGGTATCAACCTTGGTGCCCTCATCGCTCCATTCATCTGCGGTACTCTGGGTCAGAAGGTCGGTTGGCACTGGGGCTTCGGCGCTGCCGGCGTTGGTATGATCCTCGGTCTCATCGTCTATCTCTTCGGTCAAAAATATATCCAGCCTCACCCTGAAAATGCCGCTAAAAAACTCGAATCTGCTGGAAAGTTGGAGAAGACTCCATTCACAGCCGGAGAGAAGAAAGCTATTTGGGCTCTCGTCGTTCTTTGCGCCTTAAACATCGTCTTCTGGGGTGTTTACGAACAACAAGGTAACACAATGCAAATCTTTGCTGATAAGCAGACCGACTGGGTCTTCTTCGGCTGGGAAATGCCTTCGACCTGGTTCCAGGCCTTCAACCCATTCTTCATCATGCTCTTCTCACCGCTCCTCGTGATGTTCTGGCAATGGCAGGCTAAACGCGGCAAGGAACCAACTTCGGTCACCAAGATGGCTCTCGGTTGTGCTCTGCTCGCAGCAGCCTTCGGGATCATGATCATGGCTGCGCTAACCGTCGGCGAAGGTCGCGGCACCGTGCTTTGGCTCGTCGTCACGACCTTGGTCCTCACGATCGGTGAACTCTACCTTTCCCCTATTGGACTCTCCCTTGTAACGAAGGTGGCACCAGCCCGCATCGTATCGATGATGATGGGTATGTGGTTCCTCTCAAGCTTCTTTGGTAACTACCTCAGCGGCTACCTCGGAACATTCTATGATTCCATGTCACGCGAGAGCTTCTTCGGAATGATGGCGATCCTCTCGATCGTGGCTGCGATCTCGATGGCGGCGTTTAACAAGCCTCTCCGCTCGGCGCTTGGCGATCACTGATCCAGTCTAAAAGTTTAGAGATACGAAAAGACCAACTCAGATTCTGAGTTGGTCTTTTCTTTTAGAATTAGAGCTGGAATTCGATCTTAAACTTTGATCTCTTGAAGTCTGGCATTTCCCTAAGCGCTGAGAGGTCCTCATGTCTGCATTCAAAGGAACTAAGAACTACATTGCGTCCCCTGAACTTCAGGAAATTGTATCGGTGGCCTTTGACCTCGAAAAGCCTCTCCTCATTCGTGGCGAGCCTGGAACGGGTAAGACAGTGTTGGCACGTGCCGTTGCCGAGTCCCTGAGTCTGCCCCTCCTCACCTGGCATGTGAAATCAAGTTCCAAAGCTCAGGATGGTCTCTACGTCTACGACACTGTTCAGCGTTTGAATGATTCACGTTTTGGCACCGGGGACGTTCAGGATATCAAAAAATATATCAAGCTCGGCCCGCTCGGTCAGGCTTTTGCCTCGCCTACGCGCTCAATTGTTCTCATCGATGAAATCGATAAGGCTGATATTGAATTTCCGAACGATCTCCTGCACG
Organism: Pseudomonadota bacterium; assembly: GCA_004193325.1. GTDB lineage: Bacteria > Bdellovibrionota_B > Oligoflexia > Oligoflexales > Oligoflexaceae > Oligoflexus. Next base: position 3,467 of record SEDW01000200.1, read on the forward strand.
AACTCGATGCCATGAGTTTTGCCATTCCAGAAACTGGAGAAACGATCACAGCCAGGCAGCGCCCTGTGATCATCATTACCTCAAATGCTGAGAAGGAATTGCCCGACGCTTTCCTCCGCCGCTGCATCTTCCATTACATCTCCTTTCCCGAAGCTGATGAGATGAAAAATATCCTCAAGGTGCATCATCCCCTCGTGGACCAAAAGCTTGTTTCCCAGGCTCTCCTTCGTTTCTACTGGCTAAGGGAACAGAGTGAGATTCGGAAAAAGCCTTCAACGAGTGAGCTCGTCGACTGGATTGGCGCTTTGGTTCGCGGCGGCATCGATGTTAAGCAGCTGGAAAAGGAAGTTCCTTTCCTTGGTGTCCTGCTCAAAAAAGAAAGCGATATTCAGGCTCTGAAATCAGGCGCACGAAAAACTTCGCGCTACTGAGAGGTGACACGTGTTCATAGACTTTCTTTTTCATCTTCGAGCTTATGGACTCAAGGTTTCGAGTAACGAGTGGCTGACCCTGCTCAAGGCTCTCGATCGCGGCCATGCGGCCGAATCTTTGAGCCGTTTTTATTATCTGGCTCGCTCCATCTGCTGCCGAACGGAACAGGACTACGATCCTTTCGATCGCGCCTTCTCAGAATTTTTTCGCGATGTGACCTATGCCGATTCTTTGAAAGATGAATTTGCCGAATGGCTTAAGACCGCCAAGCCTCCGAGGCTCCTCAGTGAGGAGGAAAGGGAGGCGATGAAGGCCATGGATCTGGAAGAGCTGCAAAAAGTCTTTGAAGAGCGGCTCAAAGAGCAAAAGGAAAGACACGACGGCGGCAGCAAATGGGTCGGCACGGGAGGCGTCAGCCCCTTTGGTCACGGCGGGTATAATCCGGCCGGTATTCGAGTCGGTGGGGAAGGGGAGCATCGCTCGGCAGTTCAGTTAGCCAGCAAGAGACTCTTCTCCAACTTTCGATCGGACAAGATCATCGATACAAGACAGATCGGACTCGCACTGAAGAAGCTTCGTTATTGGGGCCGAGACGGAGTCGCTGACGAACTTGATATCGACGCGAGTATTGAGGCGACCGGCAAAAATGCTGGAGACATTCAGCTCGTCTTTCGGCCTGAGCGCAAAAACCATGTGAAGCTTCTCCTCCTGATGGACGTCGGTGGGTCGATGACCTATCACACCCAAATCTGTGAGCAGTTATTCTCGGCAGCCCACCAGATCGTTCATTTTAAAGAATTTAAACACTATTACTTTCATAACTGTCCCTATGATTTCGTGTTTACGGATGTCGAGCAGGACGAGCGTGTGCTGACGAAAGACATACTGAGAGATCTCGATTCGAGCTGGATGGTGATCTGGGTTGGTGATGCTGCGATGAGTCCCTATGAGCTTACCGAGGTAGGTGGTGCTATCGATTATTTTCAGCAAAACAAAGAACCTGGGCTCGCGTGGATTGCGAAGTTGAAAAAACATTTTCCTAGATCGGTCTGGCTCAACCCCGAGCCCAAAGAATACTGGGGCCGAATGTCGAACCAGCTCGTTCGATCGGTCTTCCCCGAAATGTTTCCGATGTCGGTTGAGGGGATCGAGGATGCGATCAAGACTTTGAAAAAGCAGCAGCAGCGGGGCCTCTAGTCACTTCTCTCCCTGCGTCAGTAAAGCCAGTATAAAGATCTTATATTGACAAGATGTGCAAGTGTGCATAACAAGATACTAGGTGTAACAAGAAGTGGGTGGCTATCGTGAATCGCTGTCTTTTTAGCTTTTTAGCATTCTGTGTCTTTTTAAATAGCGCCGTAGTGACAGCAGAAGCGAAGAAACCCACGGTCACTGTGGAAGCTGCCATACCGCAGAAGCTTTCCGATCGACTTCTCTATCCTGCGACCTTGGCCGCATTTCGTATCGTGCCGGTTCACACTGATGCCGAGGGTTTGGTTTCCACCCTTCGGGTCGAACTCGGACAAAGCGTGACAGCTGGCCAGACACTCGCTCTAGTGACCAATCCTGACCCCGTCTCCGGCTTCAAGCCCTATGCCTTGACTGCTCCCATATCCGGACTCGTGACGACGCTCGATATCGCAGTTGGCGATCGCGTGACGAAAGAACGTGTGGTGCTCGTCATAGCCGACTTGCGATCGTATAAAGTGAAGATTCACCTCACGGCTGCCGACCTCCTTTCGCTCAAGCCCAAAGATATGGGAAAGCTCAAGCTCCAGGGCCGCGAGCTTAAGGTTCGTATTCGGGTGATGAGTCCGATGATTGATCCGATGACGGGGACTGCCGCCTGTGAGCTCGAGATTGTCGCTGATGCTGCCGAGCTGAAGACCCTGGTGCCTGGGAGTATGGGCCAGGTTATCTTTGAATCGAATCAAAGGGACGGCTATCTCGTTACTGAGGATGCCCTCGTCTACAGGGGTAAAGAGACCTTTGTCATTCGCGTGACAGCGGATAAAAAAGCTGAGTATGTACCAATTAAAATTCTGAAGCGTGCGGTAGGCATGCTCGAGATCTCAGGGAAGATTAATAAGGGTGATCACATAGTTGTTGCGTCCACTGGCTTTATTGCTGAGGGGGAGGCTCTGGAGACTGAGTTGGCTAAGACTCC
>SEDW01000201.1 GCA_004193325.1 Pseudomonadota bacterium
GGCGACCAATGAAGGCCCTGGGCAAAATCTTTATCCGCAAGACTAAGCCTCATTTCCATTTCTGCTTTGAGCTCGCCTTTGATCTGCTTGAGATAAACCTCTGATTCAAAATTGGGATCGGAAGGAAGTTTGCCTTCGATCATGGCGAGACGAATCTTCTCAACTGTCTGGTTGATTTCGCGATAACTGTCATTTTTCACATGCAAATGAATGAGCTGTTTGTAAGAAATGGATCGGCAAAGACCCAAGGCGGCCTTGAGCGCATACAAACCCTCTTCCCTCAGATTGTCCGCGACAAGGATGTTATGTTCTCTCGTGGTGAAATCGATCGAGGTCGTGAGGGGCAGGATCATCACAGGATATTTGGAGCTTCCCATCAGCGAGAGAGCCGTCGACATTCCTCCATACCAGGGAAGTGAAGACTGAGCGCGCATCCCGCAGATAATCAGTGAAGCCTTTAACTCATCAGCGACCTGGTCCAGCGCATTCTCGGGATATTCCCTACAGACGCGTAGGTCAATCACCAGTTCAGGCGGCAGTCGATCCCGGATTGCGTGGAGCCGCTGCTCGGCTTCCTCCACACCGGAATGATAAGCCTCTTGTTCAAATGCCTCGTAGGGTAGGACCATGTCCTCACCCGCGGAAGCGTAGGTTCGAAAAGGTTGGATGGCGTGAACGAACATCAATCTTGCGCCGGTCTTTCTCGCGAGACTGACGGAAGTGCTGATGAGTTTTTCCTCTTCATCACTCAAGTCCAGTCCTACTACAATCGTGGTTTCCGAGCTGAATAGTTCTAACATTTTCACCTCTCCTCTTCGTTGAAGTACCCCAATGAAATATAGGCCTCAATCCGTTCATGGTCTAATCATTCCTTTCTGTCGCGTGTTGCAACATCTTTGTAAATATTGGTCAAAATCCTCTTTTTACGGAATTCTCAGTCTCATGTTCTCCTCATAATTCCGAGAGCAGTATTAAGAATAGGAATGGACTGGTGGCGTTCATCATTCGTTCGAACTAAGGGAGATGGTCATGGATTTAAGTTTTGCAAATGCTCGTCTGGAGAAGGCGTACTTTTTTAAAGTCGATCAGGAATTAATTAAAGCGCTGCACGAGCAGGAAGAGCACCGACTCGAAAATCAAAATCAGGAACTTCACTTTATGAAGTGCCCGAAATGCGGCCACGATTTGAAGCACACTAAGGTTGCCTCGATGATCGTGGATCGTTGCACGAGTTGTGAAGGTGTCTTCTTTGATAAAGACGAATGGAATGCGCTCTTCGGTCCACCCGAAGAAGAAAGCCATAACTTCGTCGATACGCTCCATACCCTCCTCGTGGGTGAGCGTAAAGCCACCTAATTCCTTCTAAAAGCGAATCAGACGTCCCTGCCCTCCCTTGCCGGAGTCAGGGACTTTCTTTTGTCCTGAGTTCCGCTTGATATCATTAGGAAAATCCGGTTCGTTTTGTCTTCACTTAAACGCCGTAAGTCCACGGCAACTGAGAGAAATTAAGAAAAATCCCAAATCTGCCGATAGATCCTCGAGAGAGGTGCCCCATGCAACTTAACGATTTGAACCTCAAGATTATTACCGTTCATCCCAGTTCGGCCGTTCGCCAGCTCATGAACGCTGAGCTTAGAGGCCGCGGTTATCAGGATGTCCTTGGCGTTACTGATTTATCCGATGTGTTTGCGCTTCTCGAATCGCAGAGCATTCATTGGGTCATCACCCCGCCGTCACTGGATGGCAAAAACAACGTCTTCCAACTCCTTAAGCTCGCTTCGGAAGAGATGGCGTTTGTAGACCTTCGCGTATCGCTCCTGCTCGATGAGCCGATGGATCCCTATATCCTCAGCAAGGCCTTCGACATGGGCCTTCTGTCCTATCACGAACGGGTTAAGACCAAGATCGATATCGAAATCGAATTTAAAACTCTCTTCGAACGTGAGCATCAGCATCATGGCGCGCTCGATCTGGTGGCGGGCGAATATCTCCGTTCCCACTTTATTCAGCATCAGCGCTGGATTGATCTCCTTCGCTTCGAAAAAAGTCTTTTTCAGCTCCATCGCGGCAATATCGACCTTTCTTTCAAACTTGCCGAAGCTCAGCTTCGCGCGGGCGAAAAGGCGACAGCGGCTAAACTCCTGTCCCAGATTGCAACGATCGACCCCGATAAAAACAAGGAAATTTCGACTCTCTGGCAGAACTTTGAGCAAGGAAGTTTCGTCCAGGTTACAGACATCGACGAGGCTGACGAAGATATGCTGGGCGTTCGCCACTGCGTGGTGGTCGATCCGGATTTTCAATCTCTGATGATGATGAAAAGTCTTCTCTTAAAGCTCGGCATCAATCGGGTGGAAACCTTCAGTGACTCTGGAGAAGCGCTCCGTTATCTTGAAGAGGGTGGCAAACCCGAAATCATTCTCTTTGAATGGGCCTCGAAACCCATGGCAGGCCCTATCTTCGCGCAGCGCGTGCGTGAGATTGTCGGCTTTGGTGTGCCTCTGACCGTAATCAACTCAGAGCTTTCCGAGCAGGATATGCCGCTCCTTCGCGAGATGGGCGTGACCAATCGCATCCGTAAACCGATTGAATCGAGCTCCTTTTTCAAAGAATTTCTCTGGCTCGTCCATCAGGATCGTGCGCCTACCGAGCCTTTCATCATCCTGCAAAAAATCAAACAGGCGATGGCAGAAGGGGATTTTGAACTCCTCGCCAAGCTCACCAAGCGTTATATGGAGAGCGACAAGTGTTCTTCGGCTGATAAGAGTCTTCTGCAGGCAGAACTCTCCTATTTCCGCGGCCACTTCACCGCGTCGCGAGACATGGCGCTCAGCACTCTTAAGACGGGTATGGTCAATGTCGAGGTGCTCAACACCCTCGGCAAATCCCTGATGAAGATGCGGGACTTCGAAACCGCACTTCGCTGCTTCGAGACTGCCCAGATGGTTTCCCCTAAAAACGTCCGCCGCATCTGTAACATCGCTGAGAGTAATCTCGAAATCGGCGACATGAAAGCTTTTGAGAAGGCTCTGGCCGATGCCAAGGAGCTCGACTCCAGCTCGACCGCAGTCATGGAAGTCGACCTCAAGGGGGCCCTCGTAAAGAAGGATGCAGCCAAGGCGCAGAGCCTTATGCAATCGCTGAAATCACTCCTCACGATCCTAAGCTTTACCAACAACCGAGCGATCTCACTCATCCGCTGCGATCATTTCCAGGAGGGCATCGACCTCTATCGCGAAGCGCTCCAGGCTGTGCCGTCGGGACAGGTCGAGATCAAAGGCATTCTGCAATACAACCTTGCTTTGGCTCTGGCTCGACTCAATCGCATAGAAGAGTCCAAACACATCCTTCTCTCGCCTGAGGTCAGTCTGGTGGCCAAGATCAGTCCCAAGGCCCGCAGCCTCCTGGCAAGGGTGAATAAGGCTCTGCAGACGGGAGAGAAGTTTGCTCTCAATCGCGAGACCGCTGGGCCAGTTGCTTCCGATGGGGATTCGGCCGATTCACCGAGCGCTTTCGATGAGACAATGATGGCTCTGAAAGTCGGACCAGGGGATCACTGCCTCCACAAAGTCTTTGTCGAATCTCGTATTGAGCCCCGCTTGAAACAGATCCTCGAAAAGCCCTTCAACCTGAAGCGTAGATTGTCTCGAGCCTCGTAACCCGCCAATACAAAAAAAGAGGCTCTCGCTAGAGAGCCTCCCATTACCCGACATCTTTTCAGCTAAAACCTCTATGAGGTCCTATCCCAATTCAATTCTTGATTCTTAAATTCCGAGGATTATTCGCCAAGTTTCACAGAGGAAACGGCTGCGCTTTTCTTAACAACTGTCGCGAGGAAGGCGCGACTCTCAGCACTGTTGACATCAACATAAAGTGAGATGGCAACATCGAGACCGTCTTCGGTCTTGCTCAAACCGCCGCCGGATGTAATGCCCGCGAGTTTGCCTTTGACGAGGAGTGGACCGCCCGAGTCTCCAGCGCCGCTAGATACGAGTTCGCCAGCTTTTTCGCCTTGAACCGGAGCAGTTTCAACACCAGTCAGACCAGCGAAAGTAATCATGCCGTCATCCGTAGAGCTGATGAAGTTTTTTCCAGCTCTTTTAACGCCAGCGCCAGCTCCGTCGAGAACACCTTTGCTCAAGTAGTTTTCGTTGTTGCCGTAGCCGACGATTGTAAATTCTTCGCCGACTTCAGGAGTGGATTCAGCAAGTGCAGTGACTGCTGGAGCGGTATTCGCCGGGAAGTTGATGATCGAAATATCGTGAGCGCTGACGCCTTCAGCAAAAGAATATTTAGGGTTGCGAACATAGCTTACGGCTTGAGCGATAGCTGCCATCTGGCCGCCTTTGTCAGTCGCGTAGTAGATCGATGGTTTGGTTTTGGAAAGGCCTTCAACACAATGTCCAGCAGTGAGAACCTGCGAATCATTGATGAATGTCCCGGTACAGATTGCTTCGCCTTCAGCACTCATGCTGACGAGAAGGACGGTCGAAGGGAAAGTGTTTTCAGCGATGGCGACACCATTGGTGACTTTAACCGCGCTTGCTTCGGTAGCTGAGCGACCACAGGCCGTTGTAAATCCCAAGGCAAGAACTGCTGGTGCTAGGCTAAGCAGGACTCTTTTGCTGGTCTTCATCATCGTCTATCTCCCTTACACACAATCGACTCTTCTTCTCCGACTTTCCAAACCTAACCGATCTTTGACTGACTGGCCAGAAGAAAATGAGGATTCGATAAAGTTAATTTGTGGATTAGGTAAATAATATTATGGCATTTCATTAATACACGTTCGAATCGCCATAGTTTTAGGGTCTTGAATTGCGCAGAGTTAGGCTGGGGCAGCGAAGTACGGCTTGTACTTCGCTCGTAGGATTAAGATGCGAGGTCAAATTGTCTTTGGTTCTCACTCTTGATAAAACTGAGGATAGGCACGACGTCTTTTTTGATGAAATTCAAAAAATCAGCCTGAAAGCCTTTCTCCTTACAGTTCTCAATGTGGTGTGCGAGTTTGGCCATAATTGCCTGCTTGGGTTTCGAGAGACTGGCACTCCCTTCTACAAGCTCAAAAAGACGTTCCGCGTAGGTGAAGGTCTGGTTGAGCGTAATATAAGTCATGGAGCGATTGTAGTCCGCGAAGTCCGGACTCATGAGTTCACTCAGACTTTCCTGCAGCCTTTGGTAATGGTCCCAGATCATGGAATCCTTATCAGTCATGCATTTCCTCCCGTTATGACCCTCTTGTCGGCAGCTTTTACCGGGCGCTGTAGGGAAAATCGGGAGAGTAGGGCGAGGCTTTGCCTAAGGCACTGATTTCACAAAGTCCTAAAGAGCGGCACAAAGACTTACAATTTATTTGGAGAAGTCGGTTGCTCTTCCTGCCCCAAGACTTATAATTTTTTCATCCCGTCGAGTGCTTGGGCTCCTGTTTGTCTCATTTGACGCAAAAAGGACTTATGAAACGGGCGCGGAGGTCTTATGAAGTACTTTGCGATAGTCGTGGCTCTTTTAATTTCCTGTGGCGTGAAACAAGTTTCCAACCTGTCTTCGACCAAGAGTGAATTGCCGGACAATTACGCGATCAAGTCATCCTGTTACGCATTGAGTCAGGATCTTGAAAAACCTATACGGGTCGAAGCGGACGACGAGTCCAACATTCGCCTCTGTGCTGTTGTGCAAAAAGATGGGCATCTGGGTCTGGATCTACGCTATCAGCCTCAGAACAAGCTTTCGCCCTATCCTATCTTTGCGATGGTGACCGTTCAGGATGCCAAGGGTAGGGAAGCCAGTGAGATGTTTCGCATGGAATCAAATCCATATTCTGGCGCTTACGAACTCTACATCACAGATGGTTGTCTCGTGGGCACCTTTGGGGGTTGCGCACAAAGCGCTCAGAAGAAGATGCTTCGCTTTCTTGATGTCTTAAACAACCGTGAGCGAAGCGATGCCTTCGATGTAAGCCTCGCCTTTGTTGCCATGAAAAGTGACAAGGAAACGGAGTGGGACATGCATAACCCTCTTAAAAAAGAGAACTACAAATTTGAGATCAAGGATCTTTAAGTGATAAA
>SEDW01000202.1 GCA_004193325.1 Pseudomonadota bacterium
TTCTAGTCACTTCGCTCATTTGTCGAAGCAGACAGGTTAGCAATCGGGCCGAACATTCACTGCGCTGCCATTTCCGTATGTTCCGAGGGGCGCAAATCAGATCTTTGAACTAGTTTAACCAGCTCGCCGATACTGCAATGGCTTTCGATCGGATGACGGAAAGGTCGCTTCAAATTGAGGGTGTAGTTGTTCTTTCGCCCTTCTTTGCTTCTCTGAATGTAGCCTTCATGTTCCAACTCAGAAACAATCCTCTGCACAGCTCGCTCGGTGATTCCAACCGCGGTTGCGACTTCTCGCAAGACTCGCTCTGGATTCTGAGCCAAGAGAATTAGCACATGAGCATGGTTAGTGAGAAAGGTCCAACCAGTCGCTTCTTTTTCATGGGATTTTTCCATTAATTCCCTCAACTTCCGAAAGAAAAAAAGCTCTTTCATCAACACGTTAGCACAGTTAACACAGTTACCAAACACGAACGCAATGACCGGTATTGTAAGTAACGAATCATCGTATAACTCGGAAAACGATTAGATCTTTTTGCAAAAAAAGATCCTTAAAACCTTTGATAATCGACCCTTCTCTTTTCGCCCCTAAGGAGCCGTAAGGTCCCCTCAAGTTTAGAACTTTTCCAGCCGATAGCCCCACTAGAAGAGTAAAAATCCTCTTTCATACTGGGGGCGTTTCAGTGGAAAACAGAAAAGTCATAAAATTCGCAAACTTGAAGATCGACATTGTCGAGTCAGCTCAAGCTGCCCACTATTACATCGCCGGTGACGTTGATGAAAACTTCAGGCAAAAAGAGATTCCTCGTCTCAAGAGCCCCGAACTGCACCTTCATCTAAAAGATGTAGGAAATTTCAATTCGGTCGGTATCCGTGAATGGATCCAGCTCATCAGCGATCTGTCCCAACACTCTAAACTAAGCTTTCACGAGTGCAGCGTATCTGCAATTGACCAGATTAATATGGTCCCTCATTCACTCGGCGGCGGAACTGTAGAATCCTTCTACGCGCCTTACTACTGCGACTGTGGACGAGAGACGGTCAAACTCATAAACGTGAAAGACCACGAAAAAGACCTCAGACAAAATCTAGCACCTCACTTTCTTTGTGAGTGTGGCAAAGATCTCGAATTCGATGCGCTTGAGGAAACCTACTTTCAATTCCTAACCAGCCTACCTAAGGCGATCTAGTTCAAAAAAGGGGCTTGAGCATGGATGCTCTCGTCAAAGCTACCATCGAATCACTCTGCAAAAAAACTCTTCCAGAGCTACAGGAGCAATTGCTCCTTTGTCTTCATTCGGGTCTACCGCTCGATGACGTCGACCTTCTGTATAATCTGCAGGAAGGGCGGGAACTTTTAAATTTGCTTCTCACTGCGAGCTTCAAAACTAATGATTCAAGCACTTCCTCTTTTCAGGATAGCGCAAGCACGTTAGATAGCAAGCATGAAGACGCGAAAAAATTGACGAACTCGGCTGCAACTCCGCGTAATAGCGGGCTTTCAGAGGAATTGAACAAAGAGCCAGCGAAAAATCATGAAGGTCCTTTGAGCGATGAGGAAGCTTATGCACTCCTCGCGGAAATGGATAATTTTGGTGAAGCGCCAAAGGCTGAAAGCGTTGACCAGGCCAGTGTAGACATGGATGAAGATGAGGCCATGCGACTTCTTGCCGAGATGGATTCGCCAGCCGAAGCAAGTCCTCCACTGAAGACTCTCGTGCAAAGTCCCGCTCAACATTTATCAGCTCATGCTACGGAAGAACATGCAGAAGCAGCTGATGATGACGAAGAACTTTCCGAAATTCCGGAATGGGAAGCCAATGAATTTCAAAGCGATCCCTCGATGCTTCAGGACTTCGTGGTAAATACTGATGAACTTATGCAAACCCTCGATTCCACCATTCTCCAGTTGGAACAGGATCCAACTAATAAGAATATTATTGAAGAAGTATTCCGTTCCGCGCACACCCTCAAGGGCGCTGCGGGAATGTTCGGCTTCAAGGGCATCGAGCGCGTGATGCACCGCATGGAAAATCTCTTCGACCTCATTCGTAAAGAAAAAATCGTCAGCGACTCCAGAACGATCGACGTCGTCTTTCAGGGGCTGGATCTCCTACGCACCCTTCTCCAGGCTATCAAAGATGGCAAGCCCTGCAATGCCGCTACCGTTCCCACAGTGCAGGCCCTAGGCAACGCGGCTAAAGGTCGCTTTGCATCCGGCAGCAAGAAGGCCGTGGCGTCGCAGGCGCCGACTCAGGCCGTCCAGGGCAGCAGCGTTCCCTCCACCCCTGAAGAGGGTGAGACGAAAGGGCGTAAAAAGGAAGTTAAAGAGCAGTCGACCATACGCGTGGATCTCGAGAGACTGGATGTCCTTGTCAATCTCGTCGGAGAATTGGTGATCGACCGTTCCCGTTTTGCCAGCATCGAAAGTGAACTGAGAACCAACTATCCACAGATAAAAGTTGGCAGCAATTTTTCTGAGACAGTCCAGCTCTTCGGCCGGCACATGAATGAAATTCAGGACATCATCATGAAAGTGAGGATGGTTCCGATCGGCAACGCCTTCAACAAATTCACTCGCGTGGTCCGGGATATCTCCCGTTCCCTCGACAAAAAAATTGATCTCGTCATTGTGGGTGAGGACGCAGAACTCGACAAAACCATGGTTGAGCAGATCGGTGATCCCTTGATTCACCTCATCCGTAACTGCTGTGACCACGGTATCGAGCTGCCTGATGCTCGGGCTGAAAAAGGCAAAAACCCCACGGGCACCATTCGTCTTTCTGCAGCGCAGGAAGGCAACCACATCACGATTAAAATCATCGATGACGGCAAAGGGATCGACCCCGCTGTCATTCGCCGTAAGGCAATTGAGAAGGGCGTGATCTCGGAAGACGCAGTTCTGAGTGACCGTGATTGTCTCAATCTCATTTTCGAGGCGGGCTTTTCCACAGCGGAGAAGGTCACGAACCTCAGTGGCCGCGGTGTGGGAATGGACGTTGTAAAACGTCAGATCATGAAGCTCAAAGGCTCGATCGATCTCGATAGCAAAGCGGGCCATGGCATGACCGTCACGATTCGTCTGCCGCTCACGCTTGCCATTGTCCAAAGCCTCTTGGTCAAGGTCAAAGGCGAAACCTTTGCGATCCCGCTCAACTCAGTCATCGAATCGATTCGCATTTCTCCCAAAGACATACAAAGAGTCGGCGACAACGCCGTCTATAAGTTGAGAGATTCCGTGCTTCCCCTTGTTCATCTCGAAGAAGCAATGGCCCTCTCGACTCGGGAAGATCATAACATCAGCCGATTGAAATCCTCGAAAACCCGTTCCGATCGCTATTTCGTGGTCGTCGTCGGGCATCCCGAGCATCCGACCGGCATCATCGTTGATCAGCTTCTCAGTCAGCAGGAGATGGTTATCAAACCGATGGGTCCGCTCATGCGCAACATTCCCTGCGTTTCCGGGGGCGCTGTTCTTGGTCAGGGCGAAGTTGTTCTTGTGCTTGATGTTCCGGAAATCGAAGCAATGAGCCGCGGTCGCAATCGCTTCCAGGCCGCATAAGGATAAAAAAGTGTCGAATCCATTCTCTAACTTTGATAATGAAAATAGCATGTTCAGCATCCGCGGCGAGCTGGATGGTGATCAGTCGTCTCCGGATTTTAGCAATGCGAGACAGTTCATAGGTCTTATGATCGATCAGGAGGAGTTTCTCCTACCCATCGAAGTCACCAATGAAATCATCATGATGCACCAGATGACCTTCGTTCCGCGCGCGCCCAAATTTATCGATGGTGTGATCAATCTCCGAGGCACAATCCTCCCCGCGATCAACCTTAGAAAGATGCTGGGGATTCCATGCACGCAATTTAACGGTCAATGTCGTATCATTATCGCACGCTGTGAAAATGTCACAGTCGGCTTGATCGTTGACGGCATCACCTACGTAGTCGCTCTGGGGCAGGACCAGCTGCAGAATCAAAGTCTGCACAATCAAAAGACAGGTTCTGAACTCATTTCGATGATCAGTAAGCGGGGTAATCAGATAAACGGTGTATTGGATATCACAAAAATCGTGGCCGAAACCGGCATCAGCTACCATGAAGATGACAGTCACGACGAAGCTGCTTAGTCTCAGCTTCGCTGCGCTTATATTCGCCTCCCAGGCCTCCGCTGCTCCCCAAAAGAAATCCGACTACCTCTTCGAATTGCAATCCACTGTAAAGGGCCTTGGGGTCCTTCAAGATGGAATCATGGGCGCTGGTGTCAACCTTGAGATCGACGGTCTTAAAGGCTGGAACGAAATCACCGTCACTGCTCCCAATTACGCGACAAGAAAAATACGCTTTTGGCTGGATGCCGGGAAAAAGAAAACTTTGCCGATCGAGCTTGCTAAGGCCAAATATGATACCGCTCCAAACTGGAAGAGCCCCTTCAAACGCTTCGATCCAATCAAGCTCGAGAAGAAGGCCAGCGCCTGCGCCTGGTATCAGAATAAGGCTCAGGACAAATCGAATTGCGATCGTATCACTTATCTCGACGACATCTTTTATGCCGAAGAGAGCGTCTTCAAAACCAATGATTTAAGAGAATACCTTCGCACTCAGGAGCTTAATGCCTTCCGTAGCCTTGTGGCCGGTATCGGCAAAGAAGCGAGCAGCCCTGGCATCGAGGACTTTTATACGAAGCACCCGAACCAGCCCTCAGCCTATCAAATGGCGTCTCTCTCGGCGCTCCTGCAAGGCGACTGCCCACGGGTCTACAGCATCTTTACCGATGCCCAACAGGTCCTCGATCACATGGCGATGCTCCGCATTCACATGGCGGTATGTGCGGAAGCCCATAACAATGCCAAGCTTCGTGATCAAATCATTGCCGAAGGCCTCAAGGATAAGGAAGCGGATCCAGGACTCTCTTACTGGGCCTTTCAGATTCAACTCCCCGCTGCCCTACCCGCTGCCAATCAAATGGCAACTCGTTGTCTGAAGACAAGGCCTCAGGACGTTCGCTGTCAGGATGCGATGGCGATGGTTGCGAAGGTACAAGGCAAGCCCTACAAAATGGGCAATATCAGTATCGAGGATGAGACGTTCAAAAGCTTTTTGAACATCGAGGAAAAGCTACCTAAGGGCCAGCAGGAATCCCTCTATCTGAACATTGCGAATCAACTCGACAACTACCCCCTGTCGCTCGAAAACTATCTGCTGATGGCCTGGGTCAACACTGTCTACTCAAAGGATCTGGTCAAAGACGCTTACATCTCCCGCAAGATGGAAGTCGCTGCTGTCCAGGCAGGCACAACTCTTGAGAAGATCGTCGAGGCGATAGAAAAGGATGATCTCACTCTTCTACTGCCGCCTGTCTATCTCAGAAGCCTCAACTTTCAGCCAGACGATCCCAATCTCTGGTATCGCCTCATCCGCTCCTTCGCCAAGGCCAAACAGTGCAAGGAAATGCTCGAAGCCGTGGAGAGGGGCAACGCTTATCTACCCAAATACAATTCGAGCCTTCTGCAGATGAAGGGCAGCTGTGAGATGGAACTGGGCTTGAACAAGAATGCTTTGGCGACCTATCTAAAGATCATGGAAGTGAATCCTAAGGTATGGAGTTCGCCCTATAACCTCGCGACCATGTATGAGCGTTCGGGCCGTAAGATCGAGGCTTATGACTTCTTTAAGAAGACTCTGGAGCTGAAGCCACCGGCCGATATCGCGGAATCGGTGAAGTTGAAGATCATTCAGCTTCAGCCTGCGCCGAAACCTTAATCTCACAGATACAAAAGCCCCGGCAGACCCTAGAGTCTGCCGGGGCTTTTCATGTTCTTACTGTTTGCCGTTCAGTCTGAGATCCGCAGCAAAGGCCAGGATAGCCTTCGACGAACTCGACTGATTGATTCTTTGGTACGAACTCGCTCTTGGATTGCACAGATCTACACCCGATATCGTTTCGATCACTCCGATCAAATCGAGCGTTTCCGCAAGATTCAGGCGATAGATCTGCTCGATGAAGTTCGAGATGGTCTGACTGATTCGGTCGGCACTCAGATTGCCAAGTTCCCCGAAGAG
>SEDW01001161.1 GCA_004193325.1 Pseudomonadota bacterium
AGGGACTTGAGCATGAGTTATCAAGGTGGATGTGCTTGTGGAGCAATTCGTTATGAAATTTCGGCTGAACCTTTGGCTTCGGTCGATTGCTACTGCAGAGATTGTCAGAAGGAAAGCGGTACAGGACATGAGTCGCACATGGTCTTCCCTCATGCGGCTGTGAAGCTGATAGGTCGGGGTAAGGGTTGGGAGATGACCGCGGACAGTGGAAACAAGAAGACTCGCTTTTTTTGTTCGACCTGTGGATCACCCGTATATATGACCTTTGGGATGATGCCGGATATGTTTGCAATCAGAGCCGCGAGTCTCGATGATCCCTCTCGTTATAATCCTCAGGTGATTACTTATAAGAAGAGGGCGCATGCGTGGGCTCAGCTAAATCCTAATGTGCCGGCGTTTGATGAGATGCCGCTGCGTTGAACGCTTTTAAGTATTGCAGCCTCAAGATTTGGAAGAAGGCTCGGCTGGTCCCGAGCCTATTCTTCAGCCAGCAATCTTAACCACGATCTTGCCCACATTGATCTCGCCCCGTATAAAGGCCTCAAATGCCTCCTGCAGCTTCGTCGCATCGAATGCAACAGTCGTTGTTATAAAAGGCCTTAGACGTCCTTCCCCGTACCATGTCACAGCACGTTCGAAGCTTTGAGCCAGTTTCTCAGGCTCTGCTGCGTAGCGTGATGCATCCCCAATAAGCATCTTCGCTCCCCGAGCGACAACCTCTTGAGTCATATCCTTCGCTCCTGTCTGGGACAACTGGCCTTCGAGTCCCAGTCTCACAAACGTTCCGCCTTTGGCAACAGCGCGGGTCGACTGATCGTAGGATGACTGCATATAGGTCGAATCATAAACGATGTCGGCGCCTTTACCGCCCGTGATCTTCATGATCTCGTCGACGACGTTTTGTTTGGAATAGTCAATGACGTGATCCAGTTTCATCTCGTGCAGGAGCTTAAGGGAAAGTTCTTTGCCTGCGCTCCCGATTACTTTAAGGCCATAGAGTTTTGCAAGCTGAGCTGCAAAGTGTCCAACCCCACCGGCTGCGCCTGCGACATAGATGGTCTTTCCCGCATGTTTTGCGGCCTCGGTCGTCATCACGATGGATTCATAAGCTGTCATATGCGCGATTCCGTATGTGCTTGCCTCGGGGGCTGGAAGATTTTTACTTTCAAAAACATGTTCTTTTTTCGCCACTACGTATTCTGCAAAACATCCACCTGTGTAGGTGTAGCCGAAGACCTTGGTTCCTGGAGC
>SEDW01001162.1 GCA_004193325.1 Pseudomonadota bacterium
GTATTATTAGAGTCCATCTCTAATTCGCCAAGCAGGATTTTTATGACCGATCGATCTCTTTACCTGATATCGGCGCTGTTTTTGTTCTCAAGCGTCACGAGCTGCAAGTCGCGGCCTGTTCGCGAATCATACCATTCTGATAAATCCAAGGATTCTGCTGCGAGCAAGAGCGCGGTTGGCCCTGATTTTGAATCGGTTGATAATGACCCAGATCCGGATACTACGGTGGGATCCTCTTCATCGGGCGAGCCTGCGGATCCAGAACAGTTTAAAGATCCAGCACCAGCTCAAACAGGAGCTGTGCAAACCGGCAATGACCAGCCTCCAGCCGTAGATTCTCAAAAGCCTGAGATGGCTGTCGAAACTTCGCCTCACTATGATGAAGTCTCCTGGCTCGCCTCGCACAATTCCTTCGTCAATCCCGAAGATCTCTACGGCTATCCCCTCGACAATCAGATCAAGAGCATCGTCAAGCAGCTGGACGATGGTGTTCGCGTCATCAACCTTGATATCTGGCCTGGAGAACTCAGTGGTGGTCTTCTGGGTTCGATCATCAAGGGCAAAGGGAATCCAATAGCCATCCTCTCGCACAACAAACCAGGGGAAGTGGCTTCATTCGGCAGAAACGCGGATCTTCCGGCTAAGCTTCGCGACATCGGCAATTGGCTACAAAGTCATCCAAATGAAATCGTCACGGTCTTCTTCGAAGATTATGTGACGACTCAACAGCTGAGTGACGCCATTAATCAGGCCCCTGTCTTCAAGACTTTTATCTATGACCTCTACGCAAACGATGTCATGAACAAGGGCTGGCCCCGCCTGAGCGAGATGATCAAGCTCAACAAGCGCCTTGTGGTGATCTCTGATCACAGCGATAAAAAGAATTTGGGTGTTGGCTTCGCCCAGGACTTTCTCAATGAAAACTATTGGAGTATGGGGCCTCTTGGCAAAGACGTGTCGTGTAAGAGTCGCTGGGACAATCGTGGCCTCGATGACCGCGGTAACAACAAGTTTGTCCGCCTATTCCTCATGAATCACTTCCGCGATGCGCCGAGCAATATCTTTAGCCAGGACGATAACAAGATTGAGGTAATCCGCAATCGCTACGAGAAAGAGTGTCTTCCAAAGGCAAAGCGTCGGGTAAATTATCTCTTCGTCGACAATTATGATGAAGCGGATTGGGGTGCGAGGAAGCTGGTCGAAGAGTGGAATACGATAAGCGTGGCGCTCTACCCTGATTCGGATTTTGG
>SEDW01001163.1 GCA_004193325.1 Pseudomonadota bacterium
ATCCCCGCTGAGTGTGATGTGCTTATGCATTCTTTGATGCCCCTAGAGTAAAAATTCAGATGCGGATTTTTCTTTGATCCGTCAGCTTCGTAGTCTCTAGGACGATAACAAGCCAAACTTCCTAGGGCTTCGACTAATGTCATGCGTATCTCCCGAAGTTGTTCCCGCGCAGGGATTTAAAAGTTGTTTTGGTAATGAGAAAAAGTCCTTCTGTCCGTCATGTCGCCTTGCTCAACAAAACAGGCTTAAAATATAAAAGATTCCATAGAACTGGATAAATCCAGCCTGCTATGAGATGTCGTTTCCCATACGAACATAAATGAATCAGATTCAACTGGCAGTACGGCTCGCGAGGTGTAAAAATCGGCCAGGCGACTGCAGCTGCCCTAATCATTTTGACCAGGCTGTAGCTCTTGGAGAAGTTCATGAAAGATCGTGCGAAGATTCTCAAATTACTCAATCTGTGCTCAAGTGCGAACGATTCTGAGGCTCTGTCGGCCTTGCGATTGGCTCAGAAAATGACGTCTTTGAACCTTGGCGATTTTCTATTTTCTGTTGCCGAAGCTTCGTCAGCCTCAGACGATAGCGAAACGGATAAACTCTTGGATGTTGAAGCGGAGAAGCTGCGCGCTCTTCAGCAGCGTTACGACGAGATGGAAAAGAAGCTTCGGAAACAAGAACGCGATAACGTTCGTCTGAAGCGTGACAACAAAGATTTAAACGCACGCCTTGAGTTGTCCGAAAAGGAACGTCAAGCGGCTGCCGATAGCGCGACCAAGAGTCAAACTCCCGGCGAGTACGAGATCCTCGAGAAGCTCTTTGATGCCGAGGTCGAGAAGAACGACAAGCTGAAGATGCAACTTGCGCAGAAAGATAAGACCGTCCAGAAGGGCCTGCGCGACGTCAGCAAACTCAAGCGCGGAAAAAATGGCAAAGGTGGTGGCGAGGACCGCGTGGAAGAACTTGAGAGACAAGTCAACGATTTGGCTCTTGAGGTCATGGATCTTCGCGATAGAGAGCGGGCGAGGAAGACACTCCAGAGCCCACCTCCTCATTAATTGTAGAATTTGGGAAACTCTCATCAGTTAGAGAATTTCCCATAGGACTAATCATTGAGGAACGACCCTGTACTGCTCATCGGTTACCTTCTCCATCCATTTCACTGGCGTACCGTTTAACACTTCTTGCGTTGCAGTGTGCACCATAGACGAATCGGCTGAAGCTCCGTGCCAGTGCTTAACATTCGGGGG
>SEDW01001164.1 GCA_004193325.1 Pseudomonadota bacterium
CGTTTGATCTCGAAGTAGGTTTCTGTCGTGGTGGATATGAGGTTAGTTCCTAAGGCATCGGAATATATTTCATAGTAGAGCGCGGAATCTGTTGCTGCCCATTGAATGACGGCGCGATCGTCCCGCATATTAACTTTTGTACCTTCGACAACACCCAAGGAGGCGCGTGCGACGACAATAAAAGCTTTGTACGAACGGTTAGCTGCAATCCTAGGGCGCACTTCGATGAGATAGTACGAATTAGGATCAATCGGTTCCGGGACCTCCCAGCTGTCGACACCCTCAGCTATCACGGGGACGATTCCACTATGCGATGGAGCGGTTGAAAGATTGATTTGAGTGCGAGTAAAGGAAAGAGGATTGTTGGAACCGATTTCAGTTAGCAGCATGTTCGTCGGTGTTGTGTCACTCTGTTGAACGTAGATCTCCAAAGGGATCGACGCGTTTCGATTTTTTCTAAATTTGATTAAGAAGTGGCCTTCGTCGGTAAGACTTACACTCTCAACATGATCTTGACTCTGCATAGTTGGGAGAAACACCGACAGATCATTGCAGGCGCTAAGAGTTAGCTGCATGGCAAATAACAACACGATCAAAGCTATAAGCTTTGACGATTTTCGGAAAAATCGTTGTTGTATTCTTTGCATACGAACTCCCAACATCTGATAATCATTTCGGAACATTCTTCGTTGGAAGGTTTAAAAGATTATTAATCATCGTAAAGAGCTAACAAAAACGTGGGGATAGAAAATGCGTATGGGTGTATTTACGGGTTTTTTATGCGGTGGGAGACTGCCGTTTTTTTGAATTTGATGGGGAGAGCTGCTGCGGGGGGAGGCGTTGTATCAACGTTTCGTCCTCGTTCGGAAATAACTTGGTCAAGTCATTTCCGAATCGATGAGTAGACGAGCATTCTTACAAATCACGTAGCAGCCGCTGATTTCTTCAGATTTTTTATAGCCTCATCGGTGAGAACTTCCGCTGCCTTCTTCAGCACCGCAGATAAATTATCCTTATTCATAAGCTCCTCGCGTGAATAAGAAGGGAATCCTTTGCCAGAGCCTTCCATCTGCGCCGTATATTTCCACACAACTCGATTCCCTTCTTTAAGAACGAAATCAGCTTCTGCCGTAAGCGTGGGATTGCCAAGCACACCTTCGAAGAGGATTTTGGTCGAGTGAGCCGTGAATTTCAATTTGGGAGCCGAGTCGACGAAAACGACACCAGCTTCAGAAGCTCTGGCTTTAAAG
>SEDW01001165.1 GCA_004193325.1 Pseudomonadota bacterium
ACCGAGTAAAAATTCTGCAGAATGAGCAATCGAAATTGCTTGTGAAATTGCCCGTTGTCACCCCGGCAACTCAGGGAGTGGAGGTCGATGGGGGTGTCGAGTAGTCACATTAAATTAACAAATACAAGGGCTTGAATGAGGTCTCAAGGCCTCAAACCATTCTTCCGATAAGAGGACTAACCCTCGTCGAGAAGTCTCTAACATTTACGGCACTCGATGGCTGGAAAAGTTAGACTGGTTTGAGGTTTTCCTCTATGAAAAGATTACGACTCCTTCTCCTTATATCAGTCAGCAGTGTCCTCGCAGCATCCTGCGCGCCCTACAAGAAAAAACTCATCACCGATAAATCGCCAGGATCTTACGAACAAAATCCTGAGGTCCCCGGATCGAGCCCCGCTTCACCAACGCAGCAAAATCCGACTCAGGATCCTGTTGTACAAGAACCTATTGTGACAAAATCTTTTGTGAAGGCTTCCGGAAACAAACTCCTCGATGGCAATGGCAAAGAGCTTTTTCTTAAGGGCATCAATCTCGGCAACTGGTTGGTCTGGGAAGGCTACCTTATGATGGGGGATTGGAAGTTTAGGACCCATTCCCAGTTCTTTGCATCTCTCGCGAGCGCGTTCGGCAGTCAGGACAAAGCCATTGAATTTGAAAAACAATGGCGGCTCAACTACGTCGATGACAAGGTGATCGGTGAGCTGTCAGGTCTCGGCTACAATTCGGTTCGCGTGCCGTTCAATTACATTCTCTTTTGGTCAAACGGCAAGGTCAGTGATCAGGGCTTTGAATATATCGACAATCTCATCTCCTACTGCAAACGTCGCGGGATGTACGTGATCCTCGATATGCACGGCGCCCCTGGCTACCAAAATCCAGGGGATCACTCGGACAACGGCAATTCCAATGACAAGCAGCCGCGAGACTCCGTAAAGTTCTGGGATGGGGAAAACGTGGCGACGGCAGCGAAGGTCTGGCGACACATCGCAAATCGCTACAAAGAAGAGCCTATTGTTCTCGGCTATGATCTCCTAAACGAGCCCGTCCTCCAGGACGGTCGTGAGTACGAACTCCTGCCTTCTTACGTCAAGATTCGAAATGCTATTCGCGAAGTCGACAGCAATCACATGATCATTGCGGAAGGAGGTATCTGGGGATCGGATTTGACCAAAATCGACTGGGAGGACGGCACAGTTCAAGCCAAGACGGGGATTAAAGCGAAGTGGGACGATAACCTCATGTACGAG
>SEDW01001166.1 GCA_004193325.1 Pseudomonadota bacterium
AACGCGAGGGTCAAGCTCCAGTATGAAGCCTATCCCTACCCTGACTACAGCCTGTATATCCCGCTTCGCACCCAGGAGGCCTATGCCTCCAATTCCATCTTCAGCGCCCAGCTCCTGAAAGAGCGTGGCCGCATCGCTCCGGTCATTCAGCAAAGAACTCCACGCGTGCTCATCGCCGGCAGTGGCGATATTTTACCCTTCATCCTGTCCTTCTGGGAGCCGGAATCCCATCAGCTTCACGCGCTCGACATTTCTGAGAAAAACATCCAGCGTGCCCGCTTCCGTTCGGTATTCCGTCCCCATTCCATCTACTGGCAAGTGGGTAATATCGAGGACAAATCACACGCTCTTCCGGAATCGCTTTCTCACGTCGACAGCTACGGTGTTCTTCATCACTTGGCGAATCCCTCGCAGGCTCTCCAAAGGCTCCATGATCTCATGCTGCCAGGCGCGACGATGCGGGTGATGGTCTACAACAACGAGGCCAGGACCTGGCTTCGCCACGTGCAGAAAGCTCTCGCTGGCCTCGGCCTTAATCCTTACGATCGAAACGATCTCGATCTGTCCGTGAAGATACTGAAACGCCTGATGGCCATCAGTCCCTCGTTCGCTCAACGCATGACACCCATGACTTCGAGCGTTTTTAATCACACAGCTCGTTTCGTCGACACTTTCTTCCATGCTCGTGAAGCAAGACTCGGCATCAATTTTTGGTTGGAATCTTTTGCCAAAGTCGGCTTCGAGACGATCGGTCTCTTCGATCGCTATGCGGAACTCGATGATCTTAAGAATCCTCTTTTGCAATTTCCAACAGCAAAATCCCTAGATTTACGGGCGAAAGATCGTCGCTTCGAAAACAACTATGAAATCTACCTCACAAAGTTTTCAAATAACGCGCAAGGCGACCAGGCGATCAGCCCGACTAAGCTCCCCACTCGCTTTCGTATGCGCATGCCGCCGAAGGCCTGGTTTAGCTACTCGGAAACCAATTCCATCTCGGTTCCGCTGCGTTTCAAACTTTGGTGGAATTATTTAAAGACACTGGAAGGCAACACCCGCGCAGTTTTTGATCGCGACGCCATCCGCCTCAAACCCGAAGCCCTACAGCGCCTGGCCCGCGTCGGCGCTGTCTTCCCGAGTAACTTCGATAGCCAGGACCTTCGTAATCTGATCATGGCTCCGATCCACGGTTCGATGGATCAGCCTTCGTTCGCGCAAGGCGTCGACATCCGGTCTGATCCCGAACT
>SEDW01000203.1 GCA_004193325.1 Pseudomonadota bacterium
GTTGCTGAGGGAATAGCTCACGCAGCCCATATTGAAGGCCAAGACAAAGATCATATATTTTAAGGCGTTCAGCATGAGGCGACTCGAATGAAGGTTCGGTCATCCGTCAAAAGTGTAGGGGAGCGATGACCGTGGAGCACGGCATCATCCTAATGCGACTTGCAAAGGGCGACTAGGAGATAATGGGGAGAATTCCCCTAAGGCGCTTCAACTGCACGTGTTTAGAGAGTTTGGCTTTTGTAGAGGAATCGAGAGTTCGCTATTTTTGCTGCGATTGAACACCGGGGCTTCTCGCAGGCTAGCGAAGAAGGGTCCGGCTGTAAGACTCGGACCCATGCAATCAAAAGACTCCGGCTGTTCCGCCAATGCTGCGACCGAGAAGTGAGGTACCGGCGAGGCTTGCCAGCTTACCTAATTTCGAGGATTTGTTTTTATAGGCGAAGAGAAGGAGAGCGCCACCAAGAACGGAGGTGACGATAGTCTTTTGCGAGAACTCTTTGCCGAATGCTTTGATCGTTTTTTGCTTGGCCATGATAGGTCCCCATGTGAGTGATTGGGAAGACTGCTCTTCCTCTTCGAGCTTAATCAAAGGCAGACTCAATCCCAAAAAGAAAATCCGGAATGCTCGATCTAAAACCTTGATGGGTCAAGGCTTTAAGGCTTTTCTCTCGATTGTCGGCGAGCCCATCGCCCAGGCTTTCAGGAGCCGAATTTCACTGTAGGAAAACTTTGATACATGACTCTTTTTCGCATTCTATTACTTCTATTCGTCCTATCAATTTCGATGCACCCATTTTATAATCTTTGAGCCGTTACCCAGGGAAAGGGTAGTCGCCAGCTTAAAATGTTTATGAGGAGACCTTATGAAAGCTATGTTTCACGCCTTGGGTTTCGCCAGTCTTCTACTCGCGACCAGCGGCTTTGCAACAGATAATGGCAAGACTGCAGGCGAGCGTGTGGAAAGCGGTCTCTCGACAGTCAGCGAAGGCACCAAGGAAGCTGCACGCGG
This sequence comes from Pseudomonadota bacterium, assembly GCA_004193325.1. Taxonomy (GTDB): domain Bacteria; phylum Bdellovibrionota_B; class Oligoflexia; order Oligoflexales; family Oligoflexaceae; genus Oligoflexus. The sequence goes on from SEDW01000203.1 coordinate 1,010, forward strand.
CGTGAGCACTGCCGCCTCTGAGGCTGGGCGAACAGCATCGGATATGACCCAAAAAGTGGGTCGTTCGATCAAAGCCGCCACCTGTCCAGTCGTCGGCGATCGCAAAACCAAGCTTTATTACGCAGCGGATTCCAAGAGCTATACTCAGGTTCTTGATGGGCAGAAATATTTTGAAGATGATGATCGTTCCTGCTTCATGACAGAGCAGGCTGCTCGTGCGGATGGCTACACGCGTTCGACGAACTAGTAGAACGGGAGGCCCTCGGGTCTCCCGATCCCTTACTTAAATAGATGCGCCAAGATCCTTGCTTCTCTCTCGATACGAACGGGACGATTTTTGATAGGTCTCATCATCAGACAGCCGAAGATTGACAATGTGTTTGGTGCCTTCTCCATCTTCAATCTGAATCGCTGACGGTCCTTCGCTTCCTTCCACGACCCAAATATTCCTAGGTTTCGCGATAAAATGTCTCAAGGCCTCTGTAAAGATATAGAGCATATCGTCTTTAGGGTCATAACTTATGCCCTTGAGATGAACCCAGTCGGCCTCGATCTGATCGCCGAGTTCAAGCGACTCCACATCCAGTTCCACAAGAGTCGACTGCAGGCTCTTGGAATAGTCGTCGAGATAATGTTTCCAATCGTCTTTCGCGATACTTTTCGTGGTCATCTACGTACTCCCGCTTGGATTATCGGACCTTTCAAAGATAAATCAGGTCCGTCTGCTTGGAAGCTTAGGCCCCGCTCGCGAAGCGCTACAAGTGAGCTTCGGTGCCGGGCCCAAACATGGCGAATAGAATCATTTGCTTAGACTCTTTTTTGCTCTTAACAAATGATTAAAGCTACTCTCTCTCTTTTGCCTCAGCACAGAGGTCTTCCGCTTTTCAAAAATTTCCATACGCTTCACTGAAAGCCTTGAAATAGGGCAAAGTTTTTGCGACATTGCTTGATAGTGCGCTTGTTGCGACGTGAAAGTCATTTTGGCGCCTAAACGTTTTTCACGAATTTTGGAGAGTTACCATGGGCAAGAGTCAAGACGCTAAGAAAGAAACCAAAAAGGCACCGGCTAAGACAGCTAAAGAAAAAAAAGCTGCTAAAGACGCCAAAAAATCATCGAAAGACTGAGTCTTTCCGCTTTATACACGAGCAAAAACGCCATTCCTTTTCGCAAAGGGTGGCGTCTTTTTTTAGCCCTGGATTTTGTCCCTTCCTTTTCAGAAAGTCACTCTTGATATTCTCATCGGGACTTGACTAGACTTCTCCTGTCTTTGGCTGTGATCCTTCGGTTCGCGGCCCCTCCTCCGCCTCGGCCTTTTTTCCAGGAAAGAATCCAAAGCGTGTACCAATTACGACCCTATCAACAGATCGCCGTCGACTCGACCATTCGCTACTTTCAAAAAAGTCGTGATCCGGCTGTGCTGGTCCTCCCAACCGGAGCTGGCAAAAGCCTCGTCATCGCTGAGCTGGCCCGAATTGCCAAAGGGCGGGTCCTGGTCCTCGCTCACGTCAAAGAGCTGGTTGAGCAGAATCATGGCAAATACGAGAGCTACGGCCTTGACGCGGGAATCTATAGTGCAGGCCTTGATCGGAAAGACAAGGGCAGCAAAGTGATATTTGGGAGCATACAGTCGGTCGCGCGGGCCGGAGATGATCTCTTCAAAAGTTTTTCTCTGCTCATCATCGATGAATGTCATCGCGTCTCGATTGAAGAGGACACCCAATATGCTCAGGTGATCAAGCGCCTCCGTCTCATCAATCCAAGCCTTTGTGTACTTGGCCTGACTGCAACGCCCTATCGCCTCGGCCTCGGCTGGATTTATCAATTTAACCATCGCGGCCTCATGCGGACGAGCGAGCAGCGATTTTTCAAAAAATGTATCTATGATCTGACCCTTTCCTACATGATCCAAAATAAATACCTGACGCCGCCGATCAAAATTGATTCGCCAGTGGCCAGTTACGACTTTTCGAGCCTCAAGCTCAAAGGTGAGAGCTTTAAGCTGAGCGAAATCGAACACGTGCTCAAAGATCAGGAGCGGGTCACGCCCGGGATTATCGCCAACATCATTGAGATGGCCAGAGATCGTGCCGGTGTGATGATCTTTACGTCCTCTGTGCGGCATGCCGAAGAAATCATGACCCATCTTCCGTCTGAGCTGTCGGCGATGGTGGTCGGTGACACGGCCAGTCATGAACGTGATTTGATCATCAAACGATTCAAAGAAAAAAATCTGAAATTTCTCGTGAACGTGTCGGTCCTCACGACCGGCTTCGACGCGCCTCATGTAGATCTCATCGCGATTCTCAGGCCAACAGAATCGGTGAGTCTTTATCAGCAGATCGTGGGACGTGGGCTTAGGCTCGCGCCAGGCAAAAAAGATTGTCTTATTCTCGACTATACCGGTGTCTGCACCGGCTGCCAGGCAACGCTGGTTGACAATGACAAAAAGCTGAAAGAGGCGATGTCTCTCAAAGATGCGCATGTGATGCGGCCTGATTCCATGCAATTCGACAAGACCTACGATAAAAAGGGTAACGCCCGTATTGAAGTCAAATACTACGACTACGACGGCGAGTTTCTCCGGGAGTTCTTTTACATGAATAACCCGGGGGATTATCGGGCTTTTTATTACAACTTCATGAGGATGCATCTGCGCATCCCCGAGAGAAAGGTTGATATAAGGTCTGCCGACGATGTTTTGCAGCAAAAAGACCTTTTTCGGGTCCCCATGTTTGTGATCGCCAGAAAGAAAAACTACTACTGGGAAATTCGCGAGAAGATTTTCGAGTAGATTCCCCTCAAAGCCATGCGAGTCCTCATTGCTGATTTTTTTTCGAAAAACTTCCAGCTTTGAGGATTTTCGTTTAGAATGGCTATATCCCCATCAAATCTATCGCAGGATGCAAAGCATGCAAAAGCTTAAGCACTTGGCTGAATTTCGTCGTTTTCTCGCGGCGGAGGCGCTGAGCGTCTGGATCATAACCCTCGCTCTCGCCCTCAATGTTCTCGCCTGGGTCGTACCCCATGGAAGTTATACCAATCCCACACGTGATCCTTTGGGTTTGGCAAGCGCTCTCAGTCGAGCCGTTTCCGACAGCATGACTCTTTACTATTTCTGGCATGCGGTGATCGTCTTCACCTTTGGTCTTATCGCCTATTCCGCCTATAAGATATGTAGCCTCGGGCTCGTGCAGATTCAGGATCGCTGCGATCTTTGACGATCTATACACATTTCCATGAGTTGACTCGGGAGGCGGACAGCCTCCTTTTTTTTTGGCCAGCCGATCAGATGAATAGATTCATGAAGAGCCGCGAAATCCCAGCCCAACAGTTTATTTTCCCTCAATATGGCCCTATCTCCAAGATCCCCTTCAGAAAAATCTGACATTACCTTTGTTCAGACCCTCGTCATATTTCATGCTTTTAGGTTGGCTATGCACCCTATTTGGGCAAAACGCCGGGCCCCAAACTTTTAGAAAAATTTGACGAAAATAATACCAAAACACTTAAAACTCGCCGTATCAGCGCTCGTTGGGCCCTTCCTTTTATCAAATAATTAGCCGCATTGAGTCCGACTGTGGTGCAAGATACAGAGATCGGGGATTCGACTTTATCGACTTCGAAGGACCGATATCAGTTGCCGCCGATTCCAGGATTCTGTATCCCCCGAGATAGGGATTTTTTTTACGAAGGGAAACTCATGAAAGCCTCAAAATTTGTCAGCTTGTTTATTCTACTGGGCGCCACATCTGCACATGCGCAGTCTTCTGAGAGTGATCTCTACCCTGTCAACACAACAATCAGAGATTACGCAAAACGCGATCGTCTCCTCCTTGGAAGCGTTGACTATGTATCTCCTTCACAACTCCATGAGAACGCAGGCCTCCGCGCTCGTCTTGAAGGCGAGACACTAAACAGCCAACTCCGTAAAAACGGTGTCGGTTCGGATCTTCAAAACCCAACCGTCAACGCAGCAGTTGTTTACGGCTGGCAAGACATCACTTTCGGTGTTCGCGGTAGCTACTCCGACGCTGAAAACAAAAGCACAGACGCTGATGCTTCGAAAGAATCTTTCAAGTCTCAGAAAGTCATCCCAGAACTCGCTTACACATTCGGTAAGTACTTCACAGCTGGTATCGGCGCTGAAATTTCTCAGCTCGACATCAAAGAAGATTTCTTGACAACAAATGAATTCAACTACGATTACACCCGCGGTATCGCTGGTCTTTCGTACCATGAACCAGCATTTGAATTCGGTGTAGCGTATACATCTGAAGTTCAAGAAAACGACACACTTTCAAGCACAGCAATCCGTCCAGGTACTGCTCTGAGCTTGACTGCTGTACCAAACGCGGACATCGCCAATGAGCGCGCAATCTACTTGCCTGCAACTGGTACAATCTTCGCTCGCGGTAACATGACAGACAACTGGTCTCTCGCAAGTTCTGTTTCGATGGCGAAATACGACGGTAACGTTCAAGGCGCAGTCGGCCTCTTCGAGCAATACAAAGGCGCTGACCGTGTAGCTGCTAAACTTGCTGCTACTTACTGGACAGACGCTCGTTCGCGCATCACAGCAGCTGCTGAATACAAAGGCGCAGCTTCTACAGAAATCGCTGCTGACGAAGCTGGTCTCGGCTACCGTTTGGCGAACCTCTACGGCGGTACACTTGAAGGTATCCTCGCGATCAACCGTCAAACATACCTCGGCTTGAACTACAGCTTCATGCGCGGTGAACGTAACGACACAGACGTAGCTTCAGACGTTCGTTACACAGCTAAAGAGCAAACACAACGTTTTGCTGGTTCTGTAACTGTTAAACTCTAAGCCTTGGCTTTGAGTGGATCGTTACCGATCTCGTTCCAAATAAAAAGAGTGCCGGAGACTTATCATCTCCCGCACTCTTTTTCTTAGCCTCTTCCAGACTTTTTTAAAGACTTCGTCTCGGCGGGACCACCGCGTTGCCGAAGAAGAGACCGGCTACGAGCGAGATGGCGATGATCATCACGGAAAAGCTCGTCTGCACGGTGTCCATCACATTGTTCTGAAACATCGACGTCATCCCTCGATAGCCGATCGACCCCGGTACGATCAGGATTATTCCGGGCAGAAGAGTGATAAGACTCGGCCTTAGGAGAAGCTTCGCAATCGAATTGGATATGATTGCAACGAGAGCGCCGGTGGCAAAAAACGACAGCTCAGTTCCGAGGCGCTCCGATCCAAAGCGAGAGGCAGTGTAGGCAAGAATTGAGACGATAAAGGAAGAGAAGACATGTTTCGGTCTGACTTTGAAGAGTATGATAAATCCGATCGCGAGCCCACCTACCCCAAGGACTTCGACCCAGGGTGCGACGGCAGTGGCCCCCGCCCCCGCCGTAAAAGCAGTGGTGTTGAGCATGAGTTTTTTCGTGATCGCGATTGTGAAGACGAGTTTCAGCAGATCTCCCGTCGCACCCGCGAGCCTTGCCGTGCCGGCGATGAGATTGCGCGTCGAGAGTTCGACGAAGGCAATGATTAAGGTCAAGCCCGGGAGGAGCACAACGATCGCTGCGAGAATCACGAGGTCTGGCGTCAGGCTCGGCAGATAGCGATGGAGGACATTGACCGCTATTGTTGCAAGGCATGCGGCTCCACCCGCGAAGAGCTGCTCATGGATGGCAAAGCGGCGACCGAAGACATCGAGTGCTCCGATAACGACTCCGATGATCCCCGCGACCAGCATATCGAGGAGCGATCCTTTCAAGGCCGTGACAAATCCTGCAGAGGCCAGGGCATAGGCGATAATCTGTAGGATCCAGTGATAATCATCCCCCTGCTTATTGATCTCTTCAATGCGAACCATCCCCTCTTTAAGAGTCAGGCGACCGGCAAGCACTTCATCCGCTGCTTCATCAATTTTACTCAGCTTCGACAGATCAATCGCACCGGGCTTGAAGCGCACCACGATACTGCGGTGATCCTCTCCGGAGTTAAACGAAGCAACCAGGCCGGTCGGGAAAGCCAGATACTGGTTTCCAAGACCCAAACCTTTGCCGGCACTGCTCAGGGCACGTTCAAGATGGTGAGCGGCTGCACCGCAGCGCTGAAGTGATCGGGCGAGCAACACTATAAAATCGACTTTGTCGTTAAGCCTGGCTTCAATCATGAGCGTGAATCCTTGGGACTGTGGTCAAGCCATGATTATACACGGAAAACGGAAAAACCCCTTCGGCTGCGAGGCCGAAGGGGTTTCCCTTGTCGAAATTTTTTATTTGATTTCAAATTCTTTAACGAAACGGTCGCTCTCGCTGCCATCGGCATTCAAGACTTTAAAGTCTAGCTTTGCAAAGCGAACCGGCGCTGTTTTAAAACTTGGCAGCTTGGATTCTGCAGTGAGTTTGGTCTCAGGATCGATGCGTTTCAGCTCGATAAGCTTTTCTTCGCCTATCACTTCTTCGCCGAGTGGCAGCGACATGATTTCGGCCACAAAGAGTGGAGCGCGGATCACGGAATAGAGATCGTGGCTTGCACAGGCTTCGTTTGGTTCAAAGATTTCCAGTTCGCCATCAAGAATATAGATGCCCTGTTTCTCGGCGAGGCTTGCGCTCTTCCATTCGGCGTCGGCACTTTCCTTAACCAAAGGTTCGACTGTATCCGAAGGCGAATCGCAGTAGGCGATCTTCGCGTTGGGACTTCCGGAGAAGCTAATCTTATGATCCTGAATGCTCGCTTTGAGTGAAGACGCAACCGAGGCCGATTCCGAATCCTGGCTTTGAATTGGCTTACAAGCGACTGTACTCGAGAGCAGAATGAGCCATATCAACTTCATAAGAGAACCTTCTGTCTGGTCTTGATTGACCGTTACATTTGCTATCGGCAAAAGCGGACGGAGGCTTAGAAAGACCGAAATCATCTTTCTAACTGGTTGATTTAGTGATACATTTTCAGGTGCTTTTGCGAAGTATAAAAAGAAAAAGTTGTTCCCAAAACAAAGCTTTTTGGGAAAGCGGAGAGCCCTGACTAAATTATTTACAGGCCATCAATGAGAGCCTAAGAGACTCTTGCAACTTTCATTTCTTACGCAGAGATCGATGGTCTGTAAGAGTTGGGCCGGATGCAGCGGCTTGGTCAGATGATGATCGCAGCCTGCAGCTTTGGTGCGTTCCCGTTCTTCTTCCATCGCATGAGCCGTTACGGCGATTATTGTTTTTTGATAGCCGGACGCCCGAATCACCCGAGTGGCTTCGTAGCCATCGGTGATCGGCATTTGAATATCCATGAGGATGATATCAAAATCCTCTTTCTTGGCCGCATGAATTGCTTCGAGACCGTTGTTCACCAGGGAAACCTTCGCCCCCGCATCGCTCAAGATCGAATGCAGGAGGAACTGAATCTCAGGCGAATCCTCCGCGACGAGTATCTTGACCGCGGAAAGATCGATCGCTGGATATTCGCTTAGAGCTGTGCCGTCGTCCGTCCGTTCCAACCCCGATGGTAATGTGGTTTGGAAGATAAAGCTGAAACTGCAGCCGTGATCGGGTAGCCGAACCACGGGGTCGATCGAGATATCACCGTCGAGCGCGAGCGCGAGACGCTTGGAGAGAGCAAGGCCGAGGCCCGTACCGCCGTAGTTTCTGGTCGTACTGTCATCGACTTGGGTGAAGGGCTGAAAGATCCTCTGGTGGTGTTCAGGGGGGATCCCGATGCCGGTGTCTTTCACCTGTATCCGCAGCCCGATGCTCTCGGAAGATTTAGAGCGAAGGGCGAAGTTGAGATCAACCCTAACGCTGCCCTCTTTCGTAAACTTCACGGCGTTGCCGATAAGGTTGATGAGAATCTGTCGGATGCGGGTCGCATCGCTGTAGATCATCTCGGGTGTATCAATCGCCTGCACAAAAACAAGCGTTATGCCTTTGGCCCTTGCTATCTCGCTGTAGAGCGAAAGGCAGTCAGAAATAAGCTTTGGCAAGGAAAAGCTCGTGAATTCGAGCTTGATATGCCCGGCCTCAATTTTTGAAAGATCCAGAATATCATCGATAATCCGGGTTAGAGAATTCCCCGCGCGACTGATCGTATC
>SEDW01001167.1 GCA_004193325.1 Pseudomonadota bacterium
GGCTATGGCACCGACGAACGCCTTACAGCGATGCTCGACAAGACTGATATCTACATCTCCTTCGTGGTGAACCCGGACGGCTATCTCAAAAAACAGCGTTACGACAACTGGGTGGACCCGAACCGCTCCTACCCATGGCCCGGCGATCCGAATCACGTCCCAACCGCTTCTATCCAAGCGCTCATGGATCTCTTTGCTAAAGAACGCTTCACCGGCTCAATCAGCTTTCACGCTTACGGAAAGCTCCTCATGTACCCCTGGGCTTACACGACGGCTGAACTTGAGAATGATGCCGACCGCACGGAGTTCGACTCCCTCACCGAGCGCCTCGCGGCATCAAATGGCTACACTCATGGCCCGATTTCTGAAGTGATTTATGTGGCGAAGGGCTCTAGCGCAGATTACTACTACTGGAAATTCGGCACGAAGGCCTTGGCCGTAGAACTCAGCACCAATAAGGTGCCATCACCCTCGCGCATCCCAGCCGTGGTCGACGAGGCAAGAGAGATGGTCTGGGGTTTCATCGAAAGCTTTTATCCGATCGAGAAATAATCGTCTTACGAAGCCTCTGGCATCAGAGGCTTCGTCACGTTTCAGCTCTCAGGCAAAGTCGTTTCCTTGACGCCAGGTTTATTCTTAAAGGCTTCAAGGAAGGCTTTCGCTTCGGGATAGGGACTGAGGTCGACCAGCTTTCTAAATTCTGCCCAATAATAAAAGCTAAAGAGCGACATGCTCATAAAGTTCCAATCCTCAGGCTTATTCGCCGACAGACTCTTAGCCAAGGGCTTCAGGTATTCGAGGATACTCGGTAGACGCTGGCGCTGACGGTCGAGATACCAATTATCACCTTCGAGATCCATACCGCCCTTTTTATAGAGAAACATGTTTGCACAGGTGTCAGTGATGGCATCGATCGCGGTCAGGTAGTTTTCTTGTTCAATCGTTAATTCCGGCCATTTATTTTGTTTCGCGAGATAGTTGTAGATGACCCGCGAATCAAAGATCTTCAGATCCCCATCGATAAGAATCGGCAGCTTATTGATTGGGCTGACCTTCTGCAGATAGGCCTCACCCTCGGGTTGAAAGTAATTGATGGCCTCAAAATTGAGATCGACCCGTCCCCAGCAAACGAGGCGAAGCTTTCGCACAAAAGGTGAAGTCAGACTGCCAATCAAGGTCAAAGCCATAGGATCTCCTGGAAAAATATATTCTTATTGAATGCAAATGCTGCTCTAAAGACTCTTAAATCCCACCAGGGCTTCGATCCTTTGCCATCCATGAAATGCACGGCAGCCATGAAGGTATCGAGCACACAGGGGTCGTGATAAGCCCGGGTCTTGTCACAGAGGGAGACGTAGAGCTGATAGGCATCTTTACCTTTGAGATGAAGGGGCTCAGTGATACCGAGAATCTCAAAGTCTTCTACCATCGCCTTCCCGATATTGGGAATCTCTAGAAGACTGCTCGCTTCCTTCGCAGTTATCGCCTTCTTCACACCAGCCATTTTAACCCCTCCCTGCGACTCAAACAAAAAATCCCTCGCTCAAACAATGAGCGAAGGATCAAGCGAAGGCAAATGTATCTTAGGAGATTTTTTGGGCTCGCAATGCGCCGTCCAAATCAGGAGAGGAATTCGTTGCGACCTCCACTCATAGCGGCCATATTCTTCATGGCAAATCTTTCCACCGAATTGATGAGATCATCCCGATCAAAAGGTTTGGTTAAATAGCCCACAAAACCGGCCTGAACCGTTTTCATTCGCTCCTCGATAAGCGCGTGGGCCGTGAGCGCAACGACCGGTGTGGGATCGTTATGCACCTTAAGTTCTGCGATCGCCTGGTACCCGTCCATGCGCGGCATCTGGATATCCATGAGGATGACGTCATAGTGATTGAGGAGAGCCTTGTCGACCGCTTCTCGGCCATCGTTAGCCAGATCCACCCGCGCGCCGTTCTTGATGAGGTAACGTTTCACGAGAAAAAGGTTATCCGGCACATCATCGACGACGAGGACAAAGAGATTTTTGAGGCGCATCCCGTTTAGATGCATAGCCACTGGCAATAGAGGAGCGGGAGCTATTTCACTCTCGAGAACAATGCTTGTGACGAAACTGACATTAAATGTGCTGCCCTCGAGCGGCGTTGACTCCAGGATCTGGATTGAGCCGCCCAGAGCTTCGCAG
>SEDW01001168.1 GCA_004193325.1 Pseudomonadota bacterium
ATCGATGTCATGGCTCGCCAGCAGGTTATGGCCAACATCATGACGGCTAACTTCAGCCAAAAACGCATCACGGAAAAACTCAAAAAAGAAATTGGCCACACTCGTTCGAGTCGCAAAGGGCTTTATAATAAGTTTCTTTGCCTCAACTCCGGCTCTGAGTCGGTAACGGTTGCAGCTCGTATTGCTGACTTGAATGCCAAGAAGCAAACCGATCCAGGCGCGAAATACCACGGTCACAAGATTATGATGCTATCTCTCAAGGGTAGTTTCCACGGTCGGACCGAGCGTCCGGCCATGGCATCGGATTCATCGGCCAAGAGCTACCAGAAGCTCGCGTCCTTCCGCGCTATTCATCTGCAGACTGTAGAGATCAATAATATTGAATCACTTCGTGCAGCATTCGCTGACGCTGTGAAAAATAAAATCTACTTTGAAATGATGCTCATGGAACCTGTTATGGGCGAAGGTAATCCAGGCGTTGGTGTTGAGCGTGCCTTCTACGATGAAGCGCGCCGCTTGACTCGTGAGCACGGCACCCTTCTCATGATGGATTCAATCCAGGCAGGTCTTAGAACTCAAGGCGTTTTGAGTATCGTCGACTACCCAGGCTTTGAATCAGCAGAAGCTCCCGACATGGAGACCTTCTCGAAGGCTGTTAACGCCGGTCAATACCCACTTTCGATCCTCGCGATGGATGACCGTACAGCGAGTCTCTACGAGACGGGCCTCTACGGTAACACCATGACGACTAACCCTCGTGCCCTTGATGTAGCCTGCGAAGTGCTGGATCTCGTGACGCCTGAGCTTCGTCAGAACATTCGTGATCGTGGTGCTGAATTTGTGACCAAGTTTAAAGGTCTACAAAAAGAATTTCCTGGAATCGTTACAGATGCGACTGGGACTGGCCTCCTCTGTGCCCTTCACTTAAACGCCGAAGGCTATAAAGTGGTTGGCGTCGAAGGTATCGAGACCTGGCTTCGCCATCACGGTATCGGTGTGATTCACGGTGGGAAAAACGCTCTTCGTTTTACTCCCCACTTTAGAATCACTTCAGCCGAAGTCGACATGGTCATCACAAAGCTGCGCGAAGCGCTGAAACGTGGACCGGTTTACAAGTAATTCAACAAAGAAAAATGGTGAACTCTCAAAGAGTTCACCACTGATCAGACTGTAGAAACCTCAGAGCCAAAAAGCTCTGAGGTTTTTCATTTGAGGAGGAAATTATTCAGCTACTGCTGCGGCTG
>SEDW01000204.1 GCA_004193325.1 Pseudomonadota bacterium
TATGACCTTGGCCCCAAAGGTATTCTCGCCCAACTCGTATCAACCGGTACCATTTCAGACTCCTTCTACAGCAAAGCTAACGACCAATTTAAAATGTTTCTCGAAAACGCTAATCAGGTCGAACCCATTTATCTCGCCAAACTTGCGATCTATTCGCGGAACAATGCTCGCATGAAAGATATGCCTGCGCTTCTTTGCGTGATTCTCTCGATTCGCGATCAATCTCTCTTTAAAACTATCTTCCCCATCGTCATCGACAATCCTCGCATGCTTCGCACCTTTGTGCAGATCATTCGCTCGGGCCACGTAGGCCGCAAATCACTTGGTTCTCTCCCTAAGCGAATGATTCGCGAATGGCTTGATGCGCGAAGCGATGAATCTCTCTTCAAAGGTTCAATAGGCAACGATCCGTCTCTGAAAGACGTTATCTGTCTTGTGCATCCCAAGCCGAAGAGTCAATCTCGCGACGCTCTTTACGAAAAGCTCGTCGATAAGAGTGACTCTAAAAAATCCGACCTAGTCCAGCCTGTAAAAGATCTCGAACGCTTTCGATCTGGTGATCTGAAGTCTGTCCCGGTAGGCGTGCCTTTTCTCATGCTTACGTCCTCGCAACTCGGTCAGGAGCAGTGGACTGCGATAGCCCGTGCAGCTAGCTGGACGGAGTTGAGGATGAACCTTAATACCTTCGAGCGACACGGCGTATTTGCTGGAGAGAATTCCGCTGAATTGATTGAAAACCTCGCTCAGAAGCTCGAGAACAGAAATGAAATTATGAAAGCAAAAGCTCTTCCCTATCAGCTGCTCGCAGCGTATCAAGGCTCTCTCAAGAAAGTGCCCGAAAGACTCTCTCAGGCTCTTGCTCGAGCCACCGAAATCGCTCTTGAGAATGTTCCTGCCTTTGATGAAAAGCTGCACATTATGATTGATGTGTCGGGCTCCATGTCAGGCACGCCTGTCACTGGAGTAGGCTCGATGAAGCCAAGTTCGGTCATGGCGATTGATGCAGCCGCTCTGATTGGAGCAGCTGTAATGAAGGCTAACCCTGGTGCCTCAGCCATGGCTTTTGATACTGCAGTGGTTCAATTTCCGATAGGTTTAGATCGAATGAATATTTTTGCGCTGGCTACTGTGCTGAAGATGTACCGTGGCGGTGGCACAGACTGTTCCGCCCCACTTAAGAGATTAAATCTCGAAAAAGCCAAGGGCGATCTCCTCATCATGGTTTCGGATAATGAGTCTTGGTTTAACGCGAATGGTATCGGTCGCTCGACTGCGGTGGTGAATGAATGGAATTTTTACAAGAAGCGAAATCCGCAGGCAAGACTCATCTGCATCGATCTTTGTCCAAACGCGACCTCGCAGGTCAACGGTGATGCCTCAGTCTTGAACGTGGGTGGTTTTTCGGATGATGTTTTTAATATCATCAAGAAGTTTCTCGTTTCTAAAGGTGAGCGTGATTTTGTAGCTGAGATCGAAGCGATCCAAATAGTTAAGTAAAGGTTCTGTGCGAATGCGAATGCCGACTAGGATTACATGTCAAAAAAATATCTTAGTCAAATCTTGTTGCCTTCGTTGTTCTTAAGACAGCAAATGCCCGGTTGGGATTACACTTCTTGTAAAGTCTTCCATCTCAACCACTTCTTGTTGCTGTCTTTATTTTGAGGAAGATCCGGACGAATGCCGGCAGGGATTACACCAAATGTAAAGTCTATATCTCTGTCATTCTTTGTCGTCCGTTTCTTCCTGTTTTTTTTCTCCGTCTTTTACAAGAGTGCTGTGGGAAAAACTCAACAGTTTAAAGAAAAGGCCACCAGGTCTTTTTTTTTGAACTTTTTGCAGGCCGCTGTCGTCCAATAGGGGGAATTGTGGTCGGGCGGATGCTGCCCATTTGAACTGTCAGTTCTAAGTTTACTAAAGTTTCGTGTCGATGAATTTTCACCTTAGATGAATTGGGAGCTGATTATGTTAACGAAAATGATCCTTTTGCTGACAATCTTTACGACGGGAATGATCTCAGCCCAGCCAAAGGTGGAGCGTCCACAAAATTTTGTCGAAACACCCGTAGATTCCGATAGGGCTTATAACAAGAAAAACTCTAGAGATGATGAAGAAATTAGAGTCTTGAAGGCCCGAGTGCTTATTCTCGAGGCGGCCACCCGTGAGCTTCAGCAAAAAATCTATTCGATAAAATACGGCCATGGTAGCAGTTCCCATTATCCGAATTTAAAGCCGACTGCTTGGTATTGCTCGGTCAAGAGTACTTTCAGCAAGTCCTTCTCAGGACGAGGTGCGACTCAGCTGGAAGCTAAGGATACGGCTTTGAATACTTGTCAGAAAGAGGACAGCATTCATTGTCGTGTGGACAAGGTTGATTGCGAGAAGGAGGTCTGATCCCAGCACTCAAAAGACCGCGGCATCGCAGGCGATGGTCTGGCCATCATAGTTGCTCGTCATTAAGAAGGATGATCCGTTTCAGAAAAAAGTACCTGTGAAGAGCTAGAGGGGACTTAAATATTTATATCCCGCCGGCCTCTGCGCCGACTGTTCGCGATAATTGTGCTTCTCGTCTCATTTTAGCTCCTTGCTTGGACAAGCTTCTGGCCGATCTGGTAAAGAACCGTCTCTAGAAATGGATATACCCCCCGATCGTTTCGATTTCACGATTTAGGCAGATTTGAACCGACCTAAATAATCCAGCGCTATTCCGCCTCCCCGAACAACACATCGGTAAGGATCATCCGCAACCCTCACCGGGACGCCGGTCTGGTCTTCGATGAGTTTGTCGAAATTTTTCAAAAGCGCCGTGCCTCCTGTGAGGATGATTCCATTCTCAATAAGATCGGCTGATAGCATAGGTGGGGTGTTTTCCAAAGTTCTCCTGATTGTCCTGATAATCGATGTCAGAGGACTTAAGATCACAGCTTTCAATTCTTCGAGCTTAAATTTTCTCAGGCACGGCAAGCGGCTACCAACGTCCATGCCACGTACACACATTTCCAGCTCAAATTTACAGTCAGCATCACTCAACACATCTGTTATGGATGCGGCTGTTTTTTCGCCAATAACTAAAGAATAATGTTTTTTGAAATACTCAATAATAGAGCTGATTATCAGTTCGCCACCTACTCGCTCTGATTCACAATGCACTATTCCACCTAATGAGATCACAGCAGCCTCGGTGATGCCCCATCCAGCATCTACGATCATGCAAGCTCGACTCTCGCCAATATCGATGCCGCAACCTATCGCGGCTGCAATGGGTTCTTCTATTAAACCTATAGACTTTGAGCCGATCATCGATGCTACGTCTCTGACTGCACGTCTTTCGATGTTTGAGATGGCAACCGGGTTGCTGATTAAAATATTAGGCTTGCGAAAGCGCTTCAAAAGCCCGGCTTTTTTAGCGAAATGTTTGACCATTACCTGAGTGGCCTCGAGATGCTCTACAACACCGCCATGAAGCGGCTTAACTGTTGTGACAAACATCGGTTCTTTACCTTGTATCTTCTGTGCTTCATCGCCTACTGCGATGATGTCGTGGGGTGACAAATTCCCATTTCGGTACGTAATGAGACTGGGTTCTTCCAAAACAATTCCTTCACCTCGCACATAAATTGCCGTTTTATAGGTGCCTAGGTCGATAGCAACATCAAAAGAAGAAAATGTCTTGAGAATTTGATTATTCATGGGTGCTTTCTTTCATGAGATTTGGACAATGCACACACTCTACTTCTAGAGATGCCAGTCGCCACTTTCTTCAGGTTGGTAATCCATTTTTTCAAGCTTCATTTTTCTAAGAAATCCGTCATTACCCTTCCAAGTCACTATGTCGCCAATTCGTCGACCGAGTATTGCTCTTCCTACCTGCGACAGAACTGAGATTCTATGTGAGACAATATCTGCGTCCTGCGGGTAAACAAGAGTGAGACTCGAAAGATGTTCAGAGTTAGCGGAATGATCAGGTATTCTACAGATCACTCTAGAGTTCATCGTAATTAAATCGTTAGGTGTGTCTTTTGGCTCGATCACTGAAGAACTCAACAGCTTCTCATCCAAATCTCTAGAAAGGTCTAAAGCTTTTTCATCCTCGGAATCAAGGACTGAAGATAGTCGGTTGAAATCGAGCTCCGTAATCAAAATATTTTCTGCGGTATTTTTATTTAAAGTTAGTGATCTCACAACCTGCTCCATTAGAAATTTGGGGACAATTATTTCAGGCCTAATCATTAAGACCCGCTTGCCGATTCAGCACTCGTTAAATGACCTTCCGAGTTCCGCTTTAAAATATGAAATGGTCTGAGTTCGGAGGTATGTGTCAAACCCATAACCGATAACATCTTTGCTACTGAATCTATCGTCTTCTTATGGTAGGAATAAACACGTGCCGACTTTTCAGCCGGGACAAGTCCTTTAGTTAAAGACGGATTTTGAGTAGCGATACCTACAGGACACTTGTTCGATTCACATTTCAAAGCTTGAATACAGCCCAAAGCCATCATCATTCCCCTCGCGGATGCGCAGAGATCAGAACCTTGAGCAATCGTTTTAATTATATCAAAGCCATCGGTAATTTTTCCGCTTGCAATGATTTTGATATCTTCTCGAAGAGAATATTTCTTTAAACACTTATTGATGATGAAAAGCGCATCATATAATGGGAGTCCAACGTGATTCGTAAACTCGACTGATGACGAACCCGTCCCGCCTTCAGCTCCATCGAGGGAGATGAAATCTGGAACTATTTGTTTCTTAACCATTTCTTTGCAAAGTTGTTCGAATTCTGATTCCGATCCTAAGCAAAGTTTAACGCCGATAGGTTTTCCGTGACTCAAGTCTCTTAGTTCTTCAATGAAATCTAGGAGTCCATCTATGCTGGAGAATTCTGAATGCGTGCCGGGAGATATCACATCTACGTTTAGAGGAACTCCTCTCGCTAAAGAGATCTCTTCTGTGATTTTGCCTCCAGGCAACATACCGCCAAGCCCTGGCTTTGCTCCCTGGGATATCTTTATCTCAATCATCTTCACTTGCGCATCATTAGCAACAGCTATGAATTTTTCTCTGCTGAATCTTCCGTGAATATCTCTGCATCCGAAGTAGCCCGTCCCTATTTGCCAAATTAAATCACCGCCATGTTTCCGATGATATTCACTGATCCCTCCTTCACCTGAGTTGTGTATGAACTCTCCTAATTTGGCCCCTTTATTGAGAGCTTCTATTGCTGCACCACTTAAGGAACCGAAACTCATCCCCGAAACAATAAAAATGCTTGAGTTATAAGGTTGTTTGCAGTGTGGCCCGCCAATCGTAGTTCGCAATGTTTCAGGAACTACAGCTGAGGGAAACATGGTATGCGTGATGCACTCGTGACCATTCGCATACACATCGTGTCGAGTACCGAAACCGATTGCATCATTTTGTTTTTTTGCACGCTGATAGATTATCGATCTTATTTCTCGATTGAACGGCATTCCATTAGTGTTCGACTCGACGAAGTATTGATTAATCTCTGGTCGAATGGATTCTAGAAGGTAACGGAAATGCCCAAGAATTGGGTAATTTCTACGGATGGCATGCCTTGCTTGCTGCATGTCACGCAATCCAAGAACGACAAAACTCACGAGCAATAAACTGATCCACATCAGTTGAATTTGAATAAGTGGCAAAAAAATTGCCACGCATATCAGCAGAGCGAACGCATATTTCGCTTGATTACGCATAATCTTCACTTTTTTTAAATTTTTGTTGAGATAGTTGGCAGCATCCTCAGATATCGTGTCTTCGAATAAAGTTCAAAGAATTGAAATCTGAGGTTAAGTGCGTGCGGGGGTAATACGCGAGAGTTGGTGCGGACTTAGGGATAGTCTCGCAATTTTGACAGCAATACACTGAATTTCCAGCACGTACTGGAATATCGGTTTGAATTGTTGTCTAGCAAATTTCATTTAATCCTCGATGAATCAACTTCGGTATTGTTGTCATTCTAGTATGGATAAGTCAACTCTGAAACTGTTAAAGATGCTTAGCGCCATATTGACCGCTAAAGGGCAATTTGTATGTTAGCCAATTTCTCGTGATAGATAACTAAGCGAGCATCTTCACAACAAGGCTGTCTTTCCGTGCTGCTCAGGCTCTTAGTCGGTGAAACTCAACCGATTCAAAAAAATGCTACTTAGCTTTCCGGCTAGTTAGCATTCTAATTTGTTTTGATAAACATCTAACCATAGTGGTGTAGGTAATCCAAAATGCTTCAAGGAAGTCTCATGGACGGTAAAATTATTTCGATCCGGTGATATTTGAGAATATCGAACTAAATCTTTCGATCAACCTTATCTCGGCATTTACGAAGCTTTCATGCAAGTTCACTGAAACCGCATGCCAGTTAATGTTCTTCTCCGAGTTCAGTAATTTAACCTCGAAACCTACGGTGTCCTCTGGGTACACCAACACCGTACTAAGCACTTCTCCATCTACCTTATGGAAGTGACTGTAGGAAAACATCTGGTACAAATCGTTCACACTTAATTTTTCTATTTGACTCTGAGATGTCTTAACCCGCTTATATTTGGTATCAAGAATCAAGCGCGTATCATTTTTCATAACAATAAAGAGATCTAGTCTACCGCTCTGCTTAGTCCTAAATTTAACTTCAGGGTCTGAAATGCTGATAGCGTGGTCGTAGATGGATGTATAAACCTGGGTCCGAACTGATTTAATACCTAAACGATCCCTGTTGTTATCCAAGATGTAGGCTATAAAATTCTCAAACAATACATTCATATCAAACACAAGACTGACTGAGTTTCGACCGCCGGTCACCATATCAGGCGAATCGCCAAGTAGAAAAAGCAAAGCTAATTTCCAACAACCTCGGTAAACAGCGTTTTGGTTTCCAAGCGAGACGTTGAGTATGCTTTGATTCGAAAACCTTTTAGCGTCAATCGTTGGCATGTTAGAAATGCAAGCATTCAGCATACTGCTCGTCTCTTGCCTTGAAGCAAATGGCAGCATCTGAACCGCAACGTGTTTCAAGGTCTGCATAATTATATTCGCTGCACTTAGCTCATCAAATTCACAATAAATTTTCGACCGATCGACAAGATTATGCCTGAGGTCTTTGGTGAAATTGATCTTGCCCGTCACCCTCGACAGGTTTTCCTCCCTTTCGACAAAACGCAAAACGACTTTACGCTTCAGCGCCTGCCGTAGTTGCGAAGCAAAATGAAAGACCATCACATCCATGAAATCTAGATTTGACGACGACACGCAAGGGTAGAGCTCAGTAAAGGCAGCATCGCTCTCGGTCTTCAGGAGCATATAGGACAGATTTTGGAGCAGGTGACTCTGACCATCAGTGTCGCCATCGAGCAGTTTGGGCAGGACCTGAACGCAAACTCCTCCCACGACCACGATCCCGACCTTTGACTTCGTAACGAGATTGGCGCCATCAAAGTCAAACAGCCCCGCAGTATCCCCGCCATGAGAAAGCGATAGACGCAACGATTTCTTACCCTCAGAACTTAGTCCAAGCGCATGAAGGGGGGTGCGGCTGTGCTCGTAGATGACCTTCGCCTTTTCCATCTTTGCCCCTCCTCTTCACTCGTCTAGACAAGTCCGCAATCTTCCGACGAAGTCGTCCGCCGCACCGGCAAGCACTCTCAAGTTGACTCGACCCGAGTAGCTTCTGGAGGATCCGAGGGAGGGTAGTTCCTCAACGAAGCCAGGTACAATCGATCTCAGCGTGTGGAGATCATCAAAGAAGTATTCCTTAAGAAGGGGCAGGATCTGATCGAACCAAGCGGATTTAAGTTTCTGTACCGTATCGATTTGGAGGAATAGGCTATGGCCGATCATGTAATCGCGGCCAAGGGAGATCTCGATCTTATTGTTGATCGTCTCAAATAGGGCCCTCAAAGGGAAATCTTCGGCAAACTCTGACACGACACTACTGTCGGGCCCAATGTGGTGGAAGGAGAACCTCCTACGCAGAGCGTAGTCGATCATTGCAATCGATCGATCAGCCGTGTTCATAGTCGCGATGATGTAAAGGTTCTGGGGCAAGCTAAAAGACTCGCCGCTATAGGGGAGCTTAAGGCTCAATGCGTTTACCGACCCTTCGCGCTTATCATCCTCGATGAGCGTGATCAATTCTCCGAAGATCTTACTCAGGTTC
>SEDW01001169.1 GCA_004193325.1 Pseudomonadota bacterium
GGCACTATCAAAGCTCTTAAACGCATGGGTCTGCCGCGTGCAGCCTATCTCGAGCGTCTCTATACCTCGCGTCAGTGGGGGCAGATGCTCCTCGACATCGACAGAAACTGGCTCGAACTTATTGGAATGGAAGCAGCCGAGATCCTCAAGGGTCTTCTCAACCGTTTCCCAATGGTCGCTGTCTCGACCGGAGACGATTCGAAACGCATCGCGTTCCGTCCAATCTTTAGTCTCGCCGATGCCTATGAGCTTGAGCTTTCGGTTCAGGCGGCCATGGCTTATTTTGCAATGGTAGCCCTGAGCGGCCGTGAGATGGATCGTCCCTTCGAAATCATCCTTCGTGAGCTCGCAACGAAGAGCCTGAGCGAAGGTCTTCAGGGTACGAACTGGAACATTGAGAGCAGCACGGAGCAGCTGCTCGATGCCTGGCGTGACCATCTCCGTACGGAGTCGACTCTTTGGATGATCGGCGAGCGTCAAAGCCGTGAGGAATCCCTCGGTCTCGCGATCTCAATGATTCACGACGGCCTCCACGGATTGCTCGTTCTTCCACAAAGCAGCAAAAGATCCAGCAGCCATGAGGAGATGATCTAATGGAAAACAATCTCGAGCCCGAATTCATAACCAATGAAGAATGTGTCGAACTCGCTGAAACGATGGTGAAGAAGTATCGTATCGCGATGAAAGACCGGACTTTCTCTATAGCGGCAAGCGTCAAGGACAAAGGCGTGTACGTCACTGTTCTTCTTTCGAACCCGAGCCAGACCTACTACTATCCGGTAGAAGGCCGACTCATGTATGGCCCCGAAGAGATGACGCCGATTGAAGCTGCACTCTTTCTCATCGACTATATCGATACTTACTTCGAAGAGTACCTCTACGAAGAAGACGAGCAGATCTATCTGCCGATCGATACTGATCATGGCAGCTGCCTGTAATGACGACCATACTCGCGACAACCTCCGTCACGAGATCGAACTCAAAGATCGTCAGAAACAAACTCTCCAAAGCGAAGTCATCGCCAGCAAGACTGCTGAAGAAGACGCTCGCGCGGCTCTCCAAAAAACTATCGAAGACAATGCTCTCAAGGTCCAAAGCCTCGAAGAGAACATCGCCCTCCTCGAGCACAGTGTTGCTGAGAAGAGTGAAGTCCTCGCAACGATCGAAGGTCGTATCGCCGAGAAAACTGTCACGATCGAAACTCTCGAAAAAAATATCCAAAAATCTGAAGAGGAACGCAAAGCTCTGGCTACAGAACTAGATGCTGAGCGTAGCCAGGCGACAAGCGATAAGACTGCTCTTGAGAAAGACCTGGCCGACAAGCTCGCCAGTCTTGCCGAAGCACGCAGCTCGCTCGATGGCGCCAACGCCCGTGAAGCTGAGTTGAAGAAGAATGTTGAAGCTTTGAACCTCGATATCAAAGCGAAAGCAGACGCCATTGTTAAGCTCGATGAGCAAATCAAGGCCATTACTCCAGCCGGAGCGGTGCCCGAGATCAATGAGATGATCAATAAACTTGAAGATACCAAGAAAGAACTCGCAGCTCTTCAAGAAGCTAAGGCTGCCGCTGACATCGCTGTAGCAACTCTGAAAGAAGTGAAAGAAAAGAGCGACCTTGAACTCGCTCGTAACAGCGCTCTCTTCACCAACACAATGTCGCCACTCTGGGGCATGTACTACAGCCGCCGCTCAACCTTGAGCTTTGGCGACGTGAAATGTCATGAGTATGTCTATGTTCAGCCGAAGGGTGACACGATCGCAGCTGTGGTTTGTGAAGACGGCCGCATGCAGTGGGAAAAACGCGGAGTGAAATCCTTTGCCGCGATCAATGACGCCGTTCTTGATGGCCGCCTAGGCTTTCAGATGAAAGCGGACTTGCTCGATTCATCCTGCAAAGCAAATGAAACTGTGTTTAAGACTGACCTCTCGTATACTTTCGATCGCGGTTCGCGCCTCGGCGCTTCTGAGCTAGCCACGAGTATGAGCGTGAAGTTGAACG
>SEDW01001170.1 GCA_004193325.1 Pseudomonadota bacterium
GAGATTCACTCGCCCATACAGTTTGACTATTTCCTCAATCGCGTCTTTCAAAAGCCGCCGTTGATTCCGCCCTTCGTCCGCGAGCATCTTTACGAAGAGTTTTCGAAGTATTCCTCCTGGAATCGAAAGATCCTTTTTGATCTCCTCGAAGGCATCAAGTCGATGAAAGATCCGCGTCTCGATGCAATCATTCTCAACGGGCAGCTCAAAGATATCACGGCTCCCACCCTAGTTCTCTGGGGAGAAAAAGACAGCTTTTTCCCGGCCATAACTGGTCATCTTCTGCGCCGCGAAATTCCTAACTGTCGCCTCGAATTTTTGCGCGGTCTCGGTCACAGTCCCCAGAACGAAGCGCCTATGCGCGTGATGCGTCTGGTTCGCAAGTTTCTAAAGTCGGAAAAGTGATCCTCCTGCACTTGCCATTCTTCAAATCCACCTTAAATTACAGAACCACTGAGGCGAATCCCACGCCTCTCGCCGTTAGAGGATTGCCTGGAATTAAACCGGCTGGGCTGCTATAAGGCGATTTTAGGATGATGAGGAGAAAGCATGACCAAAGTTCGAAAATACCTCTCTAAAGACGGTACGATTCGCATATCATCTGTCATATCGACTGATTTGGCGAACGAGGCTTTTCGCTACCTGGAAGCGTCTCCTCTTGCCAAAGTGATTACAGCTCGCGCCCTTACTGCCTCTGTGCTCATGGCGAGCCAGTTGAAAGAGGGCCTGAGCCTAAGCCTTAGCTTTCAGGGAAACGGTCCCCTTAAGACTGTATTCGCCGCCGCTTCCTATGACGGTTCGGCACGTGCCTACTGCGAAAATCGCGGGGCTGAATTGCCCGAAGGCGAGACCAAAGTCGGTGCCGGTCTCGGCAATGGCTCACTCGAAGTTGCCCTTCAGCAGCCTCACGATCGTCAACCTCAGGTCGGCTCGGTAGAATTGCTCAGCGGTGAAATTGGCGATGACGTCGCTTATTACCTTGGTCAATCGCAGCAGATTCCTTCGATCGTGGCTCTCGCGGCCTTGCCGCTTGACGATGGCATCGAAGTCTCTGGCGGTTATATCGTCGAACTGATGCCGGGTTACACCGATGCGACTGTTGCCAAGCTCGAAAGCATTTCCGAGATGGTCGGCGGACTCACCGATCGTATCCAGCAGGGTGCGACGGCTGCAGAGCTGGTCGACAGCTACCTTCTGAATTTTGAATTCGAAGAAATCGAACATCCTCACGAAGTGCACTA
>SEDW01000205.1 GCA_004193325.1 Pseudomonadota bacterium
AGGAGTAATCCTGCAGCTTCCAGACATTGGACAACGTCGCTAAACGTGATGGATTCGGCAGCCATATCTTCTCCTCATTTTTCAGAATTTTAAGATAATAGGCCAGAACACAACTGTCTAGTGAATGGTCCAAAGAATTGACTTCGCCGTCAATTTTGACAGGCAAAGGTCAAGAGAGCTATCATGGAAAGATCCGATCAGCCCTACACGCCCGAAAATAAAGCACTCGCCCAGCCGAGCCCGGAGTCATTGATGCTCTCGCTTCCAAAATATAGTTTTGCCCTCGCCCTGGCCTTTCTCAGCCTGCCGGCTTGCCGAACCGCAACTTCCAGTTCCGATACCAGCGCCGTGGACGATGAAGGTGCCCCCGTTGAAACGAGCTATAAGCTCGGCCTTTCGGAATCACGAGATCCAGGCAACTGCAAATTATGGTCGGACACGGTCAATGACGGCATTGTTAGCGCTTATAATACTCTGACAGCGCGAAGTGATTATCGTTTCTGGTACTACCTCTACCATGGCGTGCGCAACACTTCGCCGGGCCTGCCGGAGTCGGAACATTCTCAAATAGAAAATCTTGTTCCAGCTTGGAAGCTCCCAGCGAATTCTATCCATGGCAAAACTCTGAATCCGGTTTATGCTGGCGAAGATTATCTCTATACGCATCACCTGATGATTGGCGAGATTCGTGACGTCCTCACGGAAGCTGGACAGCCCTGTATTATCGCTTGGGAGAGTATTCCAGACTCGCGCGCTATAGCCAGCCCCTCTGACAAAAGCCTCGCCGATAGCTACGCGGTCCCGGCAACGGGCACAACGCCTCCGAAATCCGATCCAGGCATGACGATCCTGAAGAGCTGGGAGAAAAAGCTTCAGTCGACAAGCTATCTCAAGGGCATCACCCTCGGTGACCTCGGTTATGCCCTTCAGTTCTCGATCGCTAACAATGTGAACCTTCGCTTTTCCGAGTTGAGCAGTAACGTGGGTATTCGGCCTCGAATCGCCATGCGTGATGACACCACAGATCAATCCTGGGCGTGGAACAAAGTGGAATACGATCTTCTCTCCGATACCTATTCCGCACCGTCCAATCCAGTCTTTTGGAAACTCCAAGGCTACGTCGACAGTTATATCTACCGCTGGCTCGATGCGAATGGCTACAAAGAGATCGCGGTTGATTGTCAAAATCGTCAGGGATGTTATCAGTGGAAAGGCACCTGGACCGGAGCCAAGCCGCCCAAATCAAAGGCCGTCGCAGCTTGGGAAGAAGCGAAAAAGCCGACTCTCGATCACAAATCAGAAGCGTTTCGCGAGGCGATGAATCTTCTGAAAATTTTTCATAAAAGCTCCCGCTATGATATCGGAGCTATCGATTCCAAGACTCTGATCGATGCCAAAGATGAGGCGCGAAAATCGAAAGTGCTCGATCCCCTCCTCTACAGCCTCGAAGCCAACAAAACAGCGAAATAAGAAAAAGGCGATAGAATCGCCTTTTTTTTTTGATTACGCGACGTGCGCCTCACTCAGCGCTTCGTGGGATCAAAGTTTTTGGGAATTCCCTTCCAACAATCCGCGTAGTTAGACTGGAGCAGCCCTCCTTCCATTGCAAACTTGGTCGGGCGATAGAGATAGGCCGACTCAAACATGAAGGCGAGAGTCTTGTCGATATAATGGGGCTTCAAGTCCGCTGCCACAGCTCCTTCGTAGGCTTTCGCCTCCGGACCATGGGGAAGCATACAATTATGAAGGCTGCCACCGCCTGGATCAAAACCGCCGTTAGGCTTGGCATCGTAGACACCATGAATGAGGCCCATGTACTCACTCATCATGTTTCGATGGAAATAAGGAGGACGGAAGGTCTTCTCAGCCACCATCCAGCGAGGGGGAAAGATCACGAAGTCGACATTTGCCTGACCTTCGCGTTCGCCCGGCGAAGTGAGAACAGTAAAGATCGAAGGATCCGGATGATCGAAACTCACGGTGTTGATCGTCATGAATTTACGAAGATCGTACTTGTAAGGCGCGTAGTTTCCATGCCAGGCAACGACGTCAAGAGGCGAATGATTGATCGGAGCTTCATAGAGAACGCCTGCATATTTGCAGCCGATCTTGAAACTCCCCTCTTTGTCTTCATAGGCAGCAACCGGCGTTTCAAAATCCCGTGAATTCGCAAGACCACTCGAACCGATCGGCCCGAGGTAAGGAAGCACAAGATGCGCGCCGTAGATCTCGAGGACATAGCCTCGGGCTTTGCCATCAGGAAGATTCACCTGAAATTTGATGCCGCGTTGAATGACGGCAATCTCATTGGGCTCGACGTCGATCACACCAAACTCGGTGCGAAGCTCGAGCCGCCCTTCCTGAGGGACGATGAGCATGTCGCCGTCGCCATTCATAAAGAACGCATCTTCCATCGAACGGGTGGCGGCAAAGAGATGCACGGCACTCCCGCTCCGCATCTGCACATCGCCATTGAGCGCGAAGGTCGTCATACTGCTGACGAAATCTTCAGCTTTTGTTTGATAAGCCATAGGATTCCAGCGGAGTTGAGCTGCTGGAACATCGGGCGCATGTTGAGGCGCACTCAGCCATTTCGAGGAATTTAACTTCTTATAGTCACCATGAATCACAGATGGGCGAATTCTGTAGAACCATGTTCGCAGATTCTCGTGCCGAGGGGCCGTGAAGGCGCTGCCCGATAAAAGTTCGGCGATCAAACCGTAAGGAACTTTTTGCGGCGAGTTCTGTCCCACCGGCAAGGCGCCTGTCAGAGCTTCACTACTAAAATGATTGCCAAAACCACTCTGGTACCGTCTTTTCTCTGTCATGTCTTCTCCCAAAACTAGGCCCTATCGTCAATCGTCCTTGGACCTTAGCAGAAATCGCTTGGGCCTGCCAAGAAGCGGAAAGTACATGTCTTCGTCAGCGCATTTTAGAAAAATGACGTGGCATCTCTATTCTTCTCTCATGTTGCACAAACTTTGTCCGATAAGACGTAAGAATTGGAGAATGAGGTGACCGTATGAGGCGCTACATTATCACAGGGGCAATACTTCTCGCTTTGAGTATGGCCTGTGAAGAAAAGAAAAAGAAAAGAGTTGTTCCGGCTGAACCGGCGCCCAAGGAAGTAGTCCTTTCGGCACCAGTTGAGATTTCACTCCCTTCTGTAGAGACAGAGAGTAAAACAGTTGAAACAGCAGCAGCGGAGAAAGACAAAACCGCTCCGGTCAAACCAATGAAACTGGCTGCCAAAGCTCTTCCGAGTTCGGCTCCCGTTAAATATGAAGATGTTTCGCAACGCGTTCTTGAAGAAGGAAGCCGCGACGAAGCGAGCGCAATCGGCCTCGAAAAGATCCGTGAGAAGGCTCAGCAGCGTTCGAAAGAACTGCAGGAAGCCGAAGACAAAGCGGAAGCCGATCGTCTGGCGGAAGAAGCCCAAGCGGCTAAAATCAAGGCGACAGCAGAGGCTGAAGCCGCAGCGAAAGCAACTGACATTTCAAAAGTAGAAGAAATCGAACTCCCGAGCGTTGAAGATAATGGCACGAAAGTCGCCGTACTGGATCCCGAAGCCGCTAATACCGCAGTCTCAGAAACGGTTGAAGACGTGAAAGCTCCAATTGCCGAAGAAGCGGTTATGAAGAGTGGAAAAGTCGATTCCAAAACTATGAAATCTCTGGAAGCCAAATTCAAAAAAGCCCAAGGCCTTGCTAAAAAGGGTGATGTCGAAGGTGCTAAGAATCTCTTCTTGAACGCTTGTCAGTCCGGCCATGCTCATGCCTGTCACAAGTTTGCTTGGTACGAGGAACAAGCCGGTAATACAGCCAATGCCTCACGCTTCTATCGCGCTGCCTGCGACAACGGTCTTGGCAAAAGCTGCAACAACCTGGCTTTCCAGTTTGAGCAGTCAAAGGTCTGGGATAAAGCTCTCGACCTCTATGCAAAAGGCTGCATGGAAAAGCACGAAGCGTCCTGCACCAGTCTCAAACGCATTCGTGAAGAACAATTACAGGAAAATCTCCAGGCACGCTAATACCCGGCTCTTAGCCCACATCATCTGCTCGCTCTTCCTCAGGCCAGACGGTCACAAACTGTCGTCTTCGATATCGTCATCCCATTCTTCATCATCAGCCACACGCTCAAGGCGCGCTTCGCACCATTCCACTATATCGCCCAAAATTTGATCGCTTTCCGGATGCAGGAGAGGTTGATGACTCGATCCCGCATAGGTGAGAATTTCTTTATCGTGGGACAAAATGCTTTCGTGCAAATGCTCCATGGCCGGCAGATCCTTTTCACTGCTGAGACATAGCACAGGAAAGCTCAGGAAAGCGTGATCGGTATCCAAAATCTTACTCGCCGTTTCCAACTCTATAACGGTCTTGGCCTTAACCGCGCCGCGGAAGGACAGGGTATCGTCTTTCAAGACTCCATCGATAGCTGGCGACAGAAGCAGTTCTCGCGCTTTCGCATTCGCTTGCACATGCGGTAGTAAAACGTGAGCATATTGAGCGAGAAGACGTTCTTTGGACGTTACCGGGATTTGCGGGAGACGACCGCAGAGAATCAGTCCGTGGAGATTGGGGCGACGGGTTAAGGCGAAACGCATGGCGATGACCGCACCCATTCCCTGACCCAGGAGGAAGATCGGACGCGCAGGCTCTCTATCTTTCACCCTTGCGTAGAGGAGGTCGAGATCTTCAAGAAAGTCATCGAAGTGTTCAATCGAAGCTCTCTCGCCAGGAGATTTACCGTGTCCGCGTAAATCGAGGGTGTAGACGTTCAGATGTTTTTTGGCGAGATTCTCGTGAGCTCTTTGATAGGCGCCGCTGTGCTGACCGTAGTCATGCACGGTCATAATTGCTCCAACCGATTCGCTGCTTGGATAGTACTGGCAATAGAGTTCGACGCCGTCGTGCGACTCGAGGGTTTCCACCCAATTATTATCAGTCATTATGACCTCAAATGTTTGCGATTATTTGCGATGATTCTACAAATTTGACATAGATTTATTTTTTTCACCAGAAAGAAAGTCAACGCGGCCCAGAGCGCGGGAAAGCAGCGCAAAATTTAATGGGATCGCGACCCGAAAAAGGTTAGACTCCCCGGCTGTGCTGACTTTTGACAGCGATTTTGAAGGACTAAGATTATGCGTTATCAGGATATTCAGTGGGAAGACGAAGACAGCGGCTTCACCGATGATAAATCTACGAAGAAGGCCGAAGTGCAGGATGAAGTCTCATTTGAAGATCTTCTTTTGCAAGATGCGAGTCAGGATGATGAAGCGGACATTCGTGTTGGCCGTCAGGTGACTGGTACGATTTCAACTATTAGCTCCCATTCCGATACAGTGCTCGTCGTTCTCGATGCTCTCCATACAGCGGTGATGGACAAGAATCAGATCATCAACGACAAAGGCGAGATGGAGTTTCACGTCGGTGACAAGATCACGGCTTATGTGATCACGAAAAACGATGATGAAATTCTTTTGAGTCGTCGTATGGGTCAATCGAAGAACCCACTCGAAGATTTGCTTATGGCCCGCAACAGTCAATTGCCTGTCAAAGGTAAAGTGACTGGCGAGAACAAAGGCGGCTTCGAAGTCACCATCATGGGCAAACGCGCTTTCTGCCCTGTTTCCCAGATCGATTCCAAATTTGTGGCCAACAAGGCGGAATACATGGGCCAGGAATTCAACTTCCTCATCGAGAAAGTTGAAGAGGGCGGCCGCAACGTGGTTGTTTCCCGTTCGAAGCTTTTGAAGCGCGAAGGCGAGGCGAAGATCACCGAACTCGAATCACGCGTCGATCAGGATCTGATCCTCGACGGCGTTGTGCGTGAAGTCAAAGACTTCGGCGCATTCGTCGACCTCGGCGGCTTTGATGGTTTCATGCACGTTTCCGAAATGAGCTACGCTCGCGTGAATCGCGCCAGTGACTACGTTCAAAAAGGCGACAAGGTTCGTGTGAAGCTTCTTAAAATCGAGACGACAGACGACGGCAAAAAGCGTCT
>SEDW01000206.1 GCA_004193325.1 Pseudomonadota bacterium
TTGGTGATCAGCCCCTTCGCCCATACCGCGGCTTCAAAAAGAATCTTTCGCTCGCTCTGAGCGAGAGATTCAATGCTGCGGTTTTGGTAGGCAAAGGCGAGGTGGGCATTCGCCATATCATAGAAGATTTGAAGTCCGTTGAGCTCATCCTGAGAGAGGAATTTCCCCGGAATTCGCAGACGCATCAGTTCGAGGAGATTACTCTCGAGAAAGAGATTGTAGATACGAAGAAAAGTCCCTTTCTCGCTCAGAAAGATATCGAGGAGGGGAGAGAAGGCGGAGCTGAGATCGACAACGACCGTGCCTTCAACCTTTCTTTTCTGGACCTTGCCGTTAGCAAGAATTCCCTTGGCCAGACGGATCGCCGATCGAAGGAGTTCGTTCTGATCTTTGATCGCGACATCGTGCGAGAGGGATTGGACGTAGAGCTCATTCATGAATTTCAGACGAAAAACCAAATCTTTGAGCAAAATCTTCGCCCAAGGCGGCATGTCCTTGAGTAATTTTTCTACATCGCTGTTATCGATGATAGTGACAGCCACATCATTCATGGCTTTCACGGAGGCCGTTCGTGACGTCTTGGTCGTCGCTGTCATCGCGCCGAGGAGTTCGCCTTTGCCAAGCTGGGCGAGCTGGACTTCTTGCCCGGCACGCTCTTGAAAGACTTTGACCTCGCCGGATTTGATGATGAAGATGTCGCCGCCTGGATCGCCTTCGCGAAACAAGACTTCACCTGCGCGATAATTCCGTTCTTTCTTAGCCATGGCGATATCCTTATTCTCGATATCACCAGTGTAAAAATCTCCGGGCCAGGAAGCAAGGTTTGTCTCTTTTTTGCGAAGGGATCAGCGTGTTCCGCTACGCACTTGCTCATTAGGGCGCTTTTTTAGGCTCTTTGGTTTTGGCTTCGACCCAAAAAAGGTTTCTCGAGTCAGACATCTGATCGACGCTTATCAGAAAAGCATCATTCATCTCGACCAGACCTTCAGCGTGGTCGATCTCCGATGGATAATTCCAGACCTGTTCCGGAGTAAACGATTTTTTAGAAGGATCGAGATTGGGCGCGCGCACGATGTGAAAACAGTCTTTGAGAAGAACAAGCACGGAACCGAGACTACTCAAGGTCAGATCGCTCGTTTCGCAGCCTTTGGGGGATTCCAGGGTCCAAGACGCGAGCGGATAGAGATCGTCAGAAGAAGGCGGGGTAAATGCGGAGTCTTTGAGAAGAAGGGTCTCATGATTCACGCCGAGAGCCTTCTCGCCCTTTGGTCCGTATTCGATAAGAGTGGGTGGGGCCGTAAGGGCTATGAGAACGTGGGAGTTCTTCATAAGGAGAAGGCCTTCGTAACCCTTTCGCTTATTCTTTCGGCCATCAAAATACTGGAGTTGATAGAGCCTTGTGGCAAGGCCATCATTTGTGAATTGAAAAATCTGATCCTTCGATTCTTTGACAGCAAACATTGTCCCAGCCTTATCGATGGCGAGGCCTTCCCATTGCGATTTTTTGGAAAGCTTCATGCCTTTGGGGGCTTTGAGACTGAGAGATTTTGATTGGGAGACTTCCATCGTTTTGAAGTCTCCACCGTCGATCGGTAGGCGAAGAAAGTCCCTCTCGTTGTCGGAGGCAAGATAAAGATTCTTGTCGAAGAGGCTCAGGGCCGATATTTCCCGAAGTGGGATGGACCAGGTTTTTTTGATTTCGAGATCAATGGCCGCAGTTTTGCTCGACTCTGCAGCGAGGAGATTTGATGGGGCCAGGTTTCCGCCAAGAATGACGGTGCCCACGATGAGCGCGTTTCGAGTCTTCTTCCAATGGCTTCGGATCGTCATTCCATGTGTTCCTAAATTCGCATAAACTTACAATCAGTCCTAGCCAAACATAGCTCGTGTCAACACTCAACGGCTTATTTGTGGAAATGTCCTATGCCGACCGAAAAAGATAGCTGTCCGGCCTGCCAAAAGCCCAATCTCTGCGCTCTAAGCCAGGGGCTTGAGAATTGTTGGTGCATGGCAGTCGAGCCACGCGTCCCTCTCGGAGAGGCGAATGCGTCCTGCTACTGCCAGGATTGTCTGGACCGTATTGCCCGTGTAGGGGGCGTAGACTGGGCGAAGCCATGAAAAGGCGCTCGGTCCAGGGACGGGTTTCCTTAAATTGCCTTGGCAGCTCAACTGCAAGTCACGGATAGGATTGGAATCAAAACATGAGTTTGGAAAAGGATAAAGAAATCTCAGCAAAATCCGATAAGCGGTATGCATACCGAACCATGCTTAAAGACGAGGGAGGTTTTCGATCATGAGTCTTCTCCGATCTCTGACCTGTCTCTGCCTCGTTGCCTTGATTTCAAGCTCCTGCAAACGCGAAGAGCTCATCCTGTCTGATGATAAGAAGAATTCTGGCGAACAGCTTCCTGCTGGGCCGGACGATCCGATTATCAACGGCGTGATCCTCCCGAGTGATGGAGGGACAGTGATTCCTGTCGGCGGACTGGGGTCGAGCGTCTATGCGATCGATGAGAATTGGACCTATCAAGCTGTTGCCACCATGCAAAGCTTTTTCAATCCAACGACGGCTCTATGGGGCGGTTCCTACGACGGTTCTGCCAACTCTATGACTGCGTTGATCGATTTTATGAGAATATCCGGGAATAAAGACTATCTCTACGTCATCAATAAAGTCTTTGAAACGAATAAGGCGGCGAATAACTTTATCTCGCCCTCATATGATGTCAACGCTCTCTGGGCTATCGCCTGGATTAAAGCTTATGATTTGATCGGTGATCGCCGTTACCTTGAAACCGCAAAACTTATTGCGGACGATCTTGATGCCAACGCATGGAACAGTACCTGCGGCGGCGGTATCGTGACGAGTAAAACCACTCTTCTCAAACACGCTGTACCGAATGGTCTCTATATCCAGCTGATGACGATGCTTCACAACCGTATTTCGAGCGACGTTCGTTACATTGGCTTGGCTGCCAAGGGTTGGGGCTGGGTCCTGACGAGCGGGATGATCAATAACCAAAATCTTCTGAATAACGGTTTGAACGATAAGTGCAAAAACGATGGACTACCCACCTGGTCGCATGCTCAAGGCATTTATCTGGGTGCAGCGCTCGAACTCTTCAACGCGCACGCGAACCGCGATTACCTGGAAAAAGCCCGGGAAATCGCTCTGGCCTCGATCAAGGTGCTGGGTGTCGCCGGAGTTTTAAAGGAAGCGAACGATAAAGCCTGTGGACCCTGTGTTTCCAATGAACGTGCTTTCAAAGGGATGTTCATGCGAAATCTGAGAGAGCTGCACATGGTTCTCAAGGATCCGGCAATTGCCAGCTTTCTGGAAGAAAACGTAAACGCCATGTGGAACGGGTCACGAAGTTCCAGCGATCTCCTTGGCTTTCACTGGCAAGGACCATTTGATAGTGGGGACTTCGCCCGCCAAACTTCAGGCGTCGAACTGCTCAACGCAGCGATCTCGACCAAGAACAGGGGCAACCTCGCGTTGAATCGCGTCGCTCAAATCTCATCGAGCTGTGCGGTATCAGAGGGAGCAGTTGCTGCAGTAGATGGCTCCGCCGCCACCAAATGGTGTGCATCGATCAAACCGGAAGGCGTGAGTCTGGTCGTCGATCTCGGTTCCGAGAGAGCGGTCAAACTCTTTAAAGTCCTGCATGCAGGTGCGGGCGGCGAATCTTTGGATTACAACACCAAGAACTTTGAAATCTCGACCGGCAACTCGGCGAGCGGTCCATGGAAAGATGTGGTTGTGGCCATGGATAACACCAGCAGTGCCACCTTCCATAAAGTCGATCTCAAGGCTCGCTATATTCGCCTACATGTTTCGGTCGGAGGAAGCGATGGCTTCGCCCGAATCTATGAGTTTGGCGCGGAATAATCAGTTTTATACAATGATATGAGGTCAGTCCGAGATGGGCTGGCCTTTTTTGTTTTCTGACTCTGGAGTCTAGGCTTTGCAAGTTAATGCACCCTCATTACCGTAAAGTAAGGTTTGAAAGAGCACCTGGATCTTATTCAATACAGTCGTGACTACGGGCTCTTAGGAGACCCTTCCAATGAATTATATGATTCCTTTACCCTTGTGAAATCAGTCAGCTACATTTTCCTACCTTGCCACCGATATCTTTATAAGTGGTCAATATTATTCTGCTGCAAAGCAAAGGCAAAGCCTATGAAAACTCATAACGCCTCATTGTTAGTTCTCGCCCTCTCGGTGAGTTCCTGTTTCAAAGTGCCGCTCACGGCCACAGGAAAACTCGATGGCAGCGCGAGTGGAACCGTGCAGGCAGCGTCAACCGCATTGGGTGACGGCAAAGAGTATGCAAGCGTGAATTCGGATTCGAAAGAACCCGTGCAGCTGACCACGCCCAAGGCCAGTGGGCTGAGTGGTGCGAGTGTCATCATTGCTCCCGGCTCGCTAGGAATATCGGTGAGCATCGTCGTTGAACAGGCCGCGGACTTTGGTGAGACCTCTATCGCCAGCGAGATGGGCCTCGCCGATAACATTCAGGTGACATCGGCCAGTGCCGGTATGATCATTCGTCCCAGTGAAAACGTTGATTTGAAAAAGCCTTTGTCTCTCGCAATGCCTTTGCCCACCGGGCTTGGGTTTCGCCTCGCAAATCTTGGCTCAAAGTATGCGATATTCTATAAATATTTTGATCCCACTGAGCAAAAACTGGTTACCGGTCTGAAAGTTGTCGATGGCGTCAACGTGAAGATGGTCTTCGACGAGAAATCGGGCAAAGACGTGTTGCAGTTCGAGGGCTACTTCGGTGCTTACTGGGCTGCGATTTTGAGCCGCGAAGTGGCGGTGAGCGAAGTGCCCGCGCCGAAGGCTTCAGAAGAACCCATCATTAACAAAGCAAAAGTTGCGGTTTATAATTCAACGGGTGTGGTTAAGGAAGCCGAAGTCGTAGCCAAGCAAGCGATTCCGGATCTGGTCTGGGAAAAACCCACGATTAAGTTTTTGGCGGCTAGCCGCATGGTCAGCGCGTCGGTGAATGTTCCAAAAGGTCATCAGGCGACAGCTTGTAAAGTCGATTTTTACGAAGCTCCTAACTTGCCGAAGGGTATCAGTCTCGAGGTTCCGCTCGGGACCTTTGCTGAATACAATGTTCTCAAGACGACAGAGCACAGTCTCGTGGCGCGCTTTCGCTGCGTGGATGAAGAAAGTCGGATCACTATCACGCCGTGGTCCAATGCAGTGGCGATTCCTGCTCTTGCGGTAGCTTCGGTGCCGACAGCAGCTGATGATTCGGCTGCGTTGAGTGAGGAGCTTTGTTCGACTGCTGGGGCTGCTTTGTTTGCTCAGAGTTATAATGACAACGGTCAGTTTTCAATTTTTCAAAATTTTCTACCCAACGGTAAATGCAAATACCGGGCGGCGATCACAGTACAGAACAGCGGAAATTTCTATATCGGCAACTTCAACTCCACAATCATCTGTGGCCTCGCCACACATACTCTTGTCGATGGCGCGCAGAACGTGGCTTGCCAGAAAGGAAATTATTCGACCGTCGGTAGTAACTACATGACGATTCCTGCTGGGGTGTTTATGATCGATCTCGACTTTAGTCAGTCGGTTCTCGCCCCAAGTCTCAGTCTGACTCGAGCCCCCTGTGATCGCGGTGATTTCTACCTCTTGTTTGCCGATTCGCCTACCAATCCTGTTTTCCCGGCGATCTCCGCTGCCAGCAAAATGAAACATCTTGGTGGCTGCCAATACGTGTACGAAAATACGTCCTTGCCACTCACTGCAACCGGCGCGATGCAAATTCGTAACGCTGCAGGAACTTATTCCTGTGGTCAAAACATCCAATGGGGTCCAAACCAGGCGATGTACGACCATTGTGGAACGGGAGCGCTCCGCTTTGATCAGTTTCAGGCTCCGGAAGTCGCTCAAATGCACAGGATAACCCTGGCTCTCGGCGATGCGGCTAAAGCCAGGACCAACAACTATGCTCAGGAAAGCTTTGTTGAATACAAAGTTGA
>SEDW01001171.1 GCA_004193325.1 Pseudomonadota bacterium
AAGGGCTTGAAGGTGATCGCTGAGAGAACTCTCGCGATGACGAATATTCTTGCCACCGGTTTGAAAAAACTGGGTTACAAGATCCAAAGCGAAAACTACTTCGATACGATCACTGTCCTTGAAAACGACAACCTGATCAATCAGATCGAAGCCGCGGCAGAAGGCGATAAAATCAACTTCCGCACCACGACTCCTGGCCAAATCGGAATTTCTTTTGATGAGAAGACTCAGCTCTCTGACATCGAAAATATTCTAAAGATTTTTGCCTTGGGCAAGCCGACCCCTCGTCTGGAAGATCTTGCGAAAGAAGCCAAAGAAAGCCTTCCAAAAGGCCTCCAGAGAACATCGCCATACCTTCAGCATCCAGTCTTTAACGCCTATCACTCAGAGACTGAGATGATGCGTTATATCCGTAAACTCGAAGGTCGTGACCTTTCCTTGACCCGTTCGATGATTCCACTGGGATCGTGTACGATGAAGCTGAACGCCGCATCGGAACTCTATCCGATAACCTGGCCGGAAGTGAATTCGCTTCACCCTTTTGTTCCCTTGGAGCAAGCGGCGGGATACCTGGAACTCTTCCACACTCTTGAAAACTACCTTGCCGCCTGTACTGGCTTTGATGCGATCTCTCTTCAGCCGAACTCGGGTGCGCAAGGTGAATACGCAGGCCTCCTCGTCCTTCGTAAATACCATATCTCTCGCGGCGAAGGTCACCGCGTGGTCTGCTTGATCCCAAGCTCGGCCCACGGTACCAACCCTGCCTCAGCGGTAATGGCCGGCATGGAAGTCGTCGTTACCCGTTGTGATAAGAACGGGAACATCGACGTCGAAGACCTTCGCGAAAAAGCGATTCTCCATAAGGATCGTCTCGCGGCTTTGATGATTACCTACCCATCGACTCACGGCGTCTTCGAAGAAGAGATCGTTAAGATCTGTGACATCATTCATGAGAATGGTGGCCAGGTCTACATGGACGGCGCGAACCTCAATGCTCAAATCGGCCTTTGTTTGCCGGGTAAATTTGGTCCGGACGTGTGTCACATGAACCTTCACAAAACCTTCTGCATCCCACACGGCGGCGGCGGACCTGGTGTTGGCCCTATCGGCGTGAAGAGTCACCTCGCAGATTTCCTCCCGAACCACCCCGTGGTGACGATGGGCGGCAAAGACGGCGTTGGACCGATCACAGCAGCTCCCTGGGGCAGCGCAAGCATTCTGCC
This sequence comes from Pseudomonadota bacterium, assembly GCA_004193325.1. Taxonomy (GTDB): domain Bacteria; phylum Bdellovibrionota_B; class Oligoflexia; order Oligoflexales; family Oligoflexaceae; genus Oligoflexus. The sequence continues at coordinate 1,224 of SEDW01001171.1, forward strand.
TATCTCCTGGATGTATG
>SEDW01001172.1 GCA_004193325.1 Pseudomonadota bacterium
AAGAATTGAGTGCTGACGATAGCCCAGCTCGTAGCTGCTGCAGGCGGAGCGACGATAGGTGCAGTCGTGGGTGTCTCCGGAGTCGGTACTACAACCACGGGAGTTGTAGGAGTCTCGGGCGTAGCCGGGGTCGGTACCAGCACGACTGGAGTCGTAGGAGTCTCTGGAGCAGCAGGGCCGGCTGGAGCCGTAGCCACTGGAGCGGCAGCAGGAGTCTCAGCAACGACGGTCGTTGGAGCACCGGCTAAGCCGGAGTTTTGGGCTACGGGTTGAACGGCAACCGGAGCATCACTATCGTCGTCAGGACGCACGCCACAGCTGGCGAGGGTGAAGAGTGCGAGGAATAGAAAAGACTTTGGACTCGAAAAGACTGACTTTGCCATAGGGGACCTCTTTGACGACGACGGGCGGATGTTGACCCGCTGTTATGGACTGACTCATACCACCTGTCACTAAGTTCATCACCATCAAAGATGCTAAATTTCATTTTAAAATTTTTTCGACTGCGAGCGGCAATAGCTTGCTATCAATGGCCTATACGAGAATGTAGCAACGTGAATCACTTCCTTGGCTTAAGAAATCCTGAACAAAGGAGAGGGGTTTCGTCAATAATCGGAAAGTGTAAGCTGACATAATTGATCTATTCCCTAAGGCCTTTGCTGGCAGATACCTCCTCAGGCAGAGGCGGCATCTTCTGAGTAGGAAATGAACGAAGATCGCGATGAGACCGATCCGTCTCCGAGACAAATAGGTCTTTAATCCTTATTTCATGAGTGGTATTGAGGCGATTCACCCAAAAAAGATGAGGCGATTTGCTAAGCATCACGCTTAATTTTTCTGGGCGTACATAAATTCGTTTTAAGCGATTTTTGCCCGGAACTGGCTCCTGACTGGCAATTCTTTCGCTTGGGCTCGCCTATGAAAAAGTCGTATGATCCAGGCGAGGATCCTTAGGCCTCAATCGGTCAGCTTGAGAGGATAAATATGCTTAAAGTTGAAATATGGTCCGACATCGTCTGCCCCTTCTGCTACATCGGCAAAAGGCACTTCGAGCAGGCCCGTGCTCAGTTTCCCCACCCGCTGTCGGTGAGCTGGCGAAGCTTCGAACTTCAGAAAGACGCCCCCAAGAAACAAGACGGTGATCTCGCTACTCGTCTTTCTCAAAAATACGGCAAGAGCCTCGAATGGGCTAAAGCGATGAATCTACAGGTTACAGAGAAGGCGGCCCAGGTTGGAGTTA
>SEDW01001173.1 GCA_004193325.1 Pseudomonadota bacterium
GCATGGGCTTACGTCGGCGTACAGGACGAACTCTTTCAGGCGCCTGAAGCTGAGCTTCGTTACACTCAAACTGATCATGGCCTAGTCCTCGTTTACAGCGTGGATTTAAGCCCGAAAGCCCCTTACGGCGCTTGGCGTGTGGATGTCGACGCTTCGAGTGGTCAGATCCTTTCCGTTAAAGATCTCCGCGTAAACGAAAAAGCCATTCCTATCCCGCAAAGCTTTGGCAGTCCTGTAAAAACGATTGCCAGAGTTCCAGCGTTTGAAAAATGGCAGAAAAAATTCAAAGCGGACGAAGTTCCGGGAGAAACGAAAAACGGCAACGCAGCAATCTTCGATCCCGATCCCAAGACTGAGATGAACAACGACAGCATCACCGACAAGAGCCCGGCTTCAGCATTTGAATCGGCTTACGTGCAGCGCGTCTTACCTGATCTTAGTCTATCTAACGGCATCTATAAGCTCTCCGGCCCATGGGTTAAGATCATTGACTTTGATCCACCAACGGCAGCACCGACGACGACCAAAGACGGCAAGTGGTCGTTCACTCGCGGTCAGGGCGGCTTTACCGATGCGATGACCTATTTCCATGTCGATCAAAGTCAGCGCTATATTCAATCACTGGGCTTTAAGGATGATTCCGGCATTCAATACAAATCGATTGAAGTCGATGCGGATGGCGCAAATGGCGATGATAACTCTTACTTCATGCCAAGCACCAATCGTTTAGCCTTTGGACACGGTTGTGTCGACGATAACGAAGACTCTGACGTCATTCTCCATGAGTATGGCCACGCCATCCATTATTCGATCAACTCGAGCTGGAGCGGCGGCGACTCAGGCGCAATGGGCGAAGGCTTTGGCGACTATTGGGCGGCTTCCTATTCCTACAGCACACCCAAGGGAAGAACTTTCCAAGTCGATCGCGTCTACAACTGGGATGCCGGCAACTGCTGGGCAGGCCGGGGCATGGATGCCACCAGCTCGATGTACAACCACTCTACGAGCTACAGCGCGCACAGCTCGATCTCAGGCGGCCGTCAATCGGATGAACTCTGGTCGACACCCCTCTTTCAAGCTCACAAAGCCCTGATCGCTCTCGATGTGCCTCGCGAAGAGATCGATACCATCGTTCTCGAAGCGCAATTTGGCCTCGGCTCGATGCTTAAAATGCGTGACATGGCTCAATCCATCGTCGACACCGCCCGCCGCCTCTATCCCGAAGGTCCTCACGCTGA
>SEDW01000207.1 GCA_004193325.1 Pseudomonadota bacterium
TGATCGGAAAGACCTTCGTCCGCCGCGATCACGAGCACAACGACATCCGCATCTTCGATGGTACGAAGACTGCGCATAACGCTCAGGCCTTCGATCTTGTCGAAGATCTTCTTACGGCGACGAACACCAGCGGTGTCGAGCAGGGTATACGGCTTTTTATTGAAGACGATGTGAGTATCGATCGTATCGCGGGTCGTGCCTGCGATGTCGCTCACGAGCGAACGATCTTCGCCGCAAAGACGGTTCAGGATCGAGGATTTACCGGCATTCGGACGACCGATGATCGTGATGCGTGCGGCACCATCGACGTCAGCCTTATGCGATTTCAGGTCGGTTTTTTCTTTGAGATTGCTTTCAATCTCTGCACAAAGATCCCAGACACCGCGGTTATGCGCGGCACTTACGTGGGTCATCTTATCGATGCCGAGTTCATAGAACTCGAGAGCATTCGATTCGTGCTCTTTGCCGTCCATTTTATTGACGACGTAGATCACGTTTTTGTTTTTTTCTTTGAGGTAAGTCACGAGTTGGAAATCGTGGGGATGTACACCAGTCTTACCATCGAGAACCATAAGGACAACATCGGCGTCATCGATCGCCACCTGGGTTTGTTCCCAGACGATGTTGTTGGTGAAAGGCTGGTAATAAAGATCTTTCGTTTCGAATCCACCGGTATCGATGAGGAGAAATCCTGCATCATCGTCTTCAACGGAGGAAACGGTACCAAAGATACGGTCACGAGTGACACCGGGCTGATCGTCTACGATCGCCTTTGTGCTGCGTGTCATTCGGTTGAAAAGTGTAGATTTACCGACGTTTGGTCGACCAATAATGGCGACGATCCCTGCGATCATGGGAAGCTCCCTAAGGGTTTTGCACGGGTATTAACAGGCGAAAAAGAAAAGACCTATTCTCAGTTCACGAGCTCATACCCTGATATCCAGATTCTTCCATCTGTTTCCAGGTGGCGAGGGCCATTTTCGCGGCATCTTGCGAGGCAGTTTTTTTGGAAGGCCCGTGTCCAGTACCGAGAGTTTGACCGCGAAAGACAACTTCTACAGAAAAGTCCAGTTGATGGTCTGGTCCCTCTCGTTTGATGACCTTATACATGGGTGCTTCCTTGAAAGCTCCCTGAGTAAGCTCCTGTAGGCGAGATTTGTAGTCTTGTTGCGTCAGATCTGTCAAGGAAGATGTCAGGATGTCTTTGTAAAGACCGAGAATAACTCTCTTCGCCCCTTCAAGACCGGCGTCAAGATAGATAGCGCCGAAGAAAGCTTCGAGGGCATCGGCCAGGACTGAATCTTTATTGCGTCCGCCAGCACGTTCTTCACCGGGACCGAGCAGAAGACAGGATCCGATTTCAAGATTCTGACTGATACGGGCGAGGGTGTGCTCGTTGACCAGTGAGGCGCGGATTTTTGAGAGCTGACCTTCGGGGAATTTTTCCGGACGCTGAAGGAGGAGTGAACTCAGGACCAGACTGAGGACCGAGTCACCCAGAAATTCGAGCCGCTCGTTCCATGGCATGGGAATAGGCTGTTGATTCTTTTTTTGGACGTATCGCGCAGCTGAGCTGTGCGTCAGGGATTCTAAGAGGAGAGAATGGTCCCGAAATCGATAAGACACGCGCTCACAAAGATCTTCCATAGCACGGATCTGCTGAGGAAAACCTTCGCGAACTAATTCAAAAATATCATGACTTTCCAAGATATCGGGGCTCCTAATAGGCCCGCGGCGGGCTCTGGGCGATCGAACGCGTCATTATAGGGGGAGAAAGAAAAGTTACAAGGCTTTCTTCATAGATCTCGCAACATAGTCGCGATAAGTCCTAGAGGCCCCCAAAGCGTGGGAGTGCTGTGCTATAATGAATAGGTAATAAGGAAGGGTCTAGCGTGTGAAGAGTCTCGCCAAATTATTCCTCGTGTTACTGATCGCTGGCTTTGGATTCGGGATTTGGTTGAACTTTCACCTCCCGCAATGGGCCATACAATCACGAACCATGAGCACCCCAGCGATAGTCAAACTCTCCAAGGGAGTCAGGCTCGCCGACTTTGCCAGCCAACTGGAGAGTACCGGTGCGATCGACAGCGGATGGCGCTTTCGAATCTGGGTTCGCTTCTTCCAGGACTATTCCAAATTTCAGGCCGGCCAATATAAATTCGAAGGCAACGTGTCTCCCTCTCTCGTCATGGAGACGATCCAGAGCGGCAAGACCTTTGAGCCCTTCGAACTGCAATTCGTAATTCCGGAAGGCTTCACGCTGAAACAGGTCGTGGAACGCCTTGAAGCAAGAAAGGTCGGAACAAAAGCCGAGCTTTGGGCCATCGCTAAAGACAAAGAACTTCTAAAAAAATATAATATAAAAGGTGAGAACGTCGAAGGCTTCCTTTTTCCTGCTACCTATAGCTTTGAGAAAATGCCGACCGCGATCAACGTCTTTGAAAAGATGCTCCAGACCTTTTTTAAGAATCTCCCCCAGGGCATCGAAACGAGGCTTATGGCGGTTGGTCTGGATCTTCGCAAAGCGATAATCTTTGCCTCACTCATTGAAAAAGAGACGCTCCACGACGAAGAGATGCCAATGGTTTCCGAAGTCATTTGGAACCGTCTGAACGCCAATCAAACTCTTGGCATCGACGCGGCGCTCATTTACGGAATTGAGGATTATAAGGGTGACATCACCTGGAAACACCTCAAGGATTTGAAGAATCCATACAACAGTCGACTCCACAAAGGACTGCCCCCTGGCCCGATTGGAGCGATTTCGATGAAATCTCTGGAGTCCGTTTTAACACCGACTAAAGAGGGCTATCTCTTCTACGTGCTCAAAAATGATGGTTCGAGTTATCACAATTTTTCGCGTACACTTGCAGAGCACAATCGCTTTGTGAAGCAGTTGATCGAGACTCCCCAGAAAAACTAGTGCACGACTTGAGATGAGGTGATGAACATGGCTACGAAATCAATAAAATCCAAAAAAGCACCGGAAGCCAAAACTGCTAATTCCGAGGCAGATTCATCCGGGCAAAAGGATGGTCGTGTAAATCAACGAGTACCGGTTCAGTTGTTGGTGGATTACCGCTCTGAGGGTAACTACCTGTTCGACTTCTGCCGCGATCTCGGAACGGGCGGCGTCTTCATTGAGACGAATAAGCCTTTAAGTCATGGTAGTGTCGTTGAACTCACTTTTACGCTCCCAGATTCGAAAGAGACACTGGAAGCAAAAGGCCGAGTCATTTGGGTTCAGGGTGCGGTTCCTGAAAAGGGTCTTGCAGCTGGAATGGGCGTTCAGTTCGAGGAATTTACCCAAGAACAAAGGGTAATGCTCCAGGAATTCGTTGACCGCTACAACAAGCCTGTTAGCCAAGGCAAAGCCACAAACAAGTCAGCTTAAGCATAGGGATTCCGTGGAGAGAGACGCCTTACTGTGCGCTCTCCACCCCTTTTGCCTGTTACATTACCCCCACAGATGCCGATAGAATTGCTATTTTTCTTCTGCTAAGATCCCGGTCGTCCCGTGAACATGGCTTGGGAGAAGCAGCATGCATTTAATCTGGAAAAGACCCGATGGTTTTCATGGGGCATCGCCTACTGACTTTCGAGTCGTAGACCTAGGCGGACGTTCTAGACTTTGGCTGCACAAAGTCGATCGTGATCAATATCCTTTCCGAGTCTCGGGAGGATGGGAAGAGAAAGACGCCACAGTTCGTCTGAACAATCTGATCAATCTTCTCGAAGACGACGACAAAGCCTGGCTCGATTACCTCACACGAGCAATGGACCACTCAATCAAAGAAGACCGTACGGTTTTCATCGGCGATCTACTGAGCTGGCTTACGGAACTCCAGCAACACGTAAAAGGCGATACCTGGGAAACAGAAATCCTCACCGAGGCATTAACTGTCCTTTCAGAACGGCTTGCAGTCCTTAGGGAGCGCTTTGTAAAAGGCTGAGCTCTCTAAACCCGACTCCAAGTTCCGCTTTGAAGGCACCTCACCATGGTGCCTTTTTTGTTGCAAATTGTCACAATCCTAAAGCTTTTCCACAGTTGCGCCGATCAATTCTGTACGTTCCCGAGGTCCAAGCATGGATCCGGAATCTGATGGGATGGTGCAGGCATGAAGTATTCCAAAAGTCTGGTAATTGTTGGCGTTTTCTCGATTTCCGGAGCGGTCCTCGCCCAGGACGCGAAAGCCCCGAATTCTGTCCTCACGCACCCCTTCAAGGTTAAAAGCAATGGCTTGAGCTTAAATGCTCGTGCTGACGCCGAGTTACCGATGATAGAGCAAGCTCCTGACGCTATCGGTGAAGCCGGCCTAAGTCCCCGATTCCATTTGCGCCAGAAGAACTTCGAGCCTTTGAGCCTGACGGATGACCGTAAAATCGAATCCGTTTCGTACGGCTTTGATCTCGACGATGTTCCTGTCTGTGACATCGAAGTCAAAGTTCACCGTACCCTCGATGGCTTTACAGCAATCATGGGCGAACTCCCGCAAGCACCGACCAATAATAAAACACTTACTGATGCCGCCTGGGCAACGACCGACCAAGTGAAAAAGATCGTTGGCGAGACTATGCTCATGGCAAGTCTTGGCGGACAATTCACAGTTGAATCGCAGGACCGATGCATTCTCAGTGAAGGTTCTAAACCCGTTTGGAAAATGACTGTTGCTTTACGCTTTTGCACAAGAGCCGAGTTTTACCTTCAATTACAATCCAGCTAATGAGTCGAACAAGTTCACTCAGGCCTCGATCTTCACCCATACGAACGTGGCTTTGAGTTGGCTCAAGAGCCATGGCTACAAAAACTTTGGTGATACTCAGATTAAACTGCTCGCTCACGCAAAGATCAGTGGCGACGTGAACAATGCTCTCTATCAGCCGGCCAGTGGTGGCGCGGCCCCGATGATTCTCGTCGGTGATGGCGATGGCAACGTTCTCCAAAACCTTGGCACCGATGCCGACGTCGTGAGTCATGAACTCGGTCACCACGTTGTTTATAAGACTGTGACTGATATTCGTGGTGAGTCTTTGGTTATTCATGAAGCACTTGCCGACTACTTTACCTTCGCCCGTACCGGCAATGCCTGTCTTGGCGAAAGCATCTGTCCCAACACTCCAGTTGGTCTTCAGGTTTGTGCGGTTCCACGTCAGTGTCTGCGTTCTGGCGAAAATGATTATGCGTACGGTGATGCGGATCTACCGGAGCAGGCTCACCTTCGCGGTCAGTTCATTTCCGGTCTGCTTTGGGATCTCACCAAAAAAGACAACATTCCCCAAGATGATGTGACCTCTCTCGTTTTAAAATCGGTCGATCTTCTCGTCTCAAATTCTGGTTATAAGCATCTTATCGTTGCTATGCTCCTCGTCGATCACGCCGAGTTCCGCGACAAGTATTGCCCGACGATCCTGGCTCGTGCCAAGGTTCGTGGCCTCTCAGGCATTCTCTCCGACGTGTCCTGTTCGTCGATCACTTCATCGACGAATAGTCAGGCGAACGTCACCACATTCCTTAATACGGGTGGAACGACGACTCCAGCAGCTACCACCAGCACTAAGAAAGCTGGCAAAGCTTGTGGTGTCCTGAACGCAGGCGGCGGCAGTGGACAGGCAGCGGGCCTCTTGCTAATATTATCCTTACCCGCAGCAATTACTTGGGTACGACGCAAGAAGTCTTGAATCGTATCCTCAGCATACGATTTGAGGCCTATCGATGATCAATCGGTGGATTTTGGGAATTTTTAGTATCTTGTTTCTGCTTTATTCCCTTTCATCCACCGAAGTTCAAGCGGCTCGCCTCGATGCCTATCTCGTTGTGAAATGGGAAGGCCGCGAACTCTCAGAGCCGAATCTTGAAAGCTTCGACGCCATGCGGAAGAAAAATCCGGATGTAAACGTCATCCACCTGATCAATCCCAGTTACTTCAAAGACAATCCCAAATCGGCCAGTAACCTGGAAGCGATCAAAAAGCGTATTGCTGATGGCGATGAAGTCGGTCTCTACTTTCTCCCTTCGGCTAACCTCGTCAAGGCCGCCGATGTCATCCCCATTCGTAAGCCTACCTTCTGGGGCTACGGAGAAGAGCTCTGCGCGAAAGATTGCGGTCAGGAGGTCCCTGTGACCGTTTACAACAGGAGCGACGTCTCAAAGCTCTTTTGGGCCGCTCACGCCGCGATCAAAGATGCAGGCTTCAATCCCACGACTTATGCCGTTCACGGCTGGATAGCTCCAGCTGGACTCTCAGAGGTGGCTCAAAGCCTTGGCTATACGAATGACCTCACGGCGATCGATTTCAAACTCGTCAAGGATCAACTCAAGGAATATCCGATTGTGGAATGGCTGAAAGCGGCCCCTGCTCCCCTCTCGACTCCGAGTGTATCGGCTTGGACTCAGGCCGGTGGCGCGATGGAATTCAGTGATGACGCGGATCTCGTGAAGCGCTTTGATCAGTTTTTTGCCCAGGACCACGACCGTCAGGCCATCTTTGCTCTGAGTGTCTCCCAGGAAAGCTTCTTTCTGACCCGTCTCAGATTAGAGAATGCAATTGCAGGAATGAAGGCGAAAGCTGAATCCGGCAGCGACGAATTGGTCTTTAAGACGATCAGTGACGGAAAAAGAAGTCGACCCATTGCCGGAAAAGTGCTTAAAAGCAAGAAGCTCTAGGAGGGCTTGCTTGTGTATGTCGACGTTCATAGCCATTTGACTCATAAAGACTTTGCACCTGACTTTGAAGCCGTGGTGCAAAGAGCGTCAGACGCGGGTCTCTCTGCGATCATCGTCAACGGCCTGGAGCCGGAATCGAATCGCCGGATCCTTGAGCTTTCCAAACTCTATCCCATCATCAAGCCGGCGCTCGGCATCTATCCACTCGACGCGATCAATCACCTTCCCGACCTTATTCCATTCCCCGTGAAGACTTTTGATGTCGATCAGGAGATCGCGTTCATCGCGAGTCAGGCTAAGGCCGGACATCTCATCGCCATTGGCGAGTGCGGTCTCGATGGTCATTGGGTTGGGCCTGAGACCTTCGCGGCTCAGGAGCGCGTATTTGAAGCCCTCATCGACATTGCCGTGAGCCACGACATCCCGCTCATCATCCACACGCGAAAGCTCGAAGAGCGCTCGATGGAAATTCTCGCCGCCCACAAAGTGACGAAGGTCGATTTTCACTGTTATGGCGGCAAGACCAAACTCGCAGTGGACGCCGCGGAAAAGCACGGCTGGTATTTCTCCATACCGGCCAATTCCAATCGCGATGGGGCTTTTCAAAAGCTTTTGAAAAATCTCCCGGAGGACCAGGTTCTGACAGAAACGGATTGTCCCTATCTCCCGCCTGAAAAGGGCACGAGGAATGAACCGAAGAATGTTGTGGGAACTGTGAATCTCTGGGCGGAATACAAAGGCTGGACGCCGGAAGAAGCGAGAGCAAAGGTTTGGCAGAATTATCAAAGGCTCTTCGTCAAAGCATAAATGCGAGAGCCTGACGGCTCCCGCATATCATACCTATTACAAAAAAATCAGAGTAATAAATTTAAAGATCAAAGCCAGACAGCGATACCGAGGCTAAGGTTATCGGTGTTCGCGTTGAGCAAACTGTAGTCAGCAGAACCGCCGGTTCTCTTGTTGGACGATTCGATGCGTTTACCGATCATCTGAACTGAAACCGATTGCGAGAAGAAGTAGTTGGCGCCTACCGAGTAGTAGTGGCCAGTACCTGTGTAACTCGAGCTCTTTTCAAGAGCCTGGTATTGAAGATTCGAAGCCAGCATACCCATACCAAACTGAAGATTGGCGAGCGGCGAACTGAAGGAAAGTGCAAACTCAGCGGCAAGACGTGAACCAGTAAGGTTCTCGCGGCCCTGATCCTGGCTACGAAGATTGAGAAGTGTATGGGAAAGACTGAACTGAGTGAATTTGAAAGCTTCGATGCCGAGGCCGTTTCGAATTCCGTAACCTCTCCACGAAGCGTTATCGATGATGCCTGTGTCTTTTTCAGTTCTTTGAACGCGGCCGTACTCACCTTCAAGAGAAGTCGTAAGGAAAACGTTTTTACTGAGTGATGAACGAGACTGATCGATACGGGCATGAGCCGATGACTGAGCGAAAGCAGAAGAAGACATAAGAACAACAGAAGCGAATAAAGCAGTACGTAACAACATAGGGAACTCCAACAACAGCAATAGGTACAACAGCAACAGGGAGAAGAGAGTGAGCACATCGGAGTAGGAGCAACAAGCGTGCCGCAGCGGCGTTTTCTACAAAATCAGAGACTTGTACGCTGAATATGGCAGGGAAACTGTCGAGTTTTCTGACAGTTTGGTGGCGGAATCTGAACTTAACGGAAATATTGATCTAAGGTGGTTGCGTTTCTTTTTGCATTCCGCTAAAAACCAGAGCAATTATCTTTTGAATTCGGGACTTAGCCTTCTCGTTATGGCGCTGTCGGCCGAAAACAAAATTTTTATTAATATCTGCTGAGCAGGTCTTTGTAAACATTCAATATTATCCACAGAGACTGTGAATAATCATGCATGTAAGACGTCAGCGCCCGCCGTGGTCAAGCACTCTATAGAGTCGTACAATTTTTGAGCAGCCATATCGTGCGCCCTCAAACTCTTGCATACCAACAAGCAGATTCTCTTTCTAAAAATTGAACAAGCCGTGTAAGCCCTGTCATTAGGCCATTTCAAGGACATAAAAATGCGCAGCAACGTGCCAGTTATGGTTTCGAGCGTCAGTGGAAACACCCAACTCCTTGATGGCGGCGCGATGTTTGGCAATGCGCCACGTCCGCTCTGGGAGCGATGGATCACGCCCGATAACCTCGGCCGCATACCGCTAGCCTGCCGCGCTTTGCTCATTGAGATCGGCGATAAGAAGATTCTTTGTGAGACCGGAATCGGCGCTTACATGGAGCCTGCACTGGCGGCCCGATATGGTGTTGTTGAGCGTGAGCATCTTCTGCTTGAGAATCTAAAGAAGCTCAACCTCAGCGATGCAGATATCGATTATGTGATTCTCTCGCATCTGCACTTTGATCACGCCGGTGGTCTGCTCAAACCTTTCAAAGAACATGCGCCGCTCGAACTCCTCTTTCCCAACGCAAAATTTGTTGTTGGAAAAGAAGCGTGGGAGCGGGCGAAACATCCTCACTTCCGCGATAAGGCTTCTTTTATTCCAGGGCTTTCCGATTTGCTGGAAGCGACTGGGCGCCTTGTCATTGTCGATGGCGACCATATTCCCGACTTTCATCGTGAGACTTTGAGCTTTCGCATCTCCGAAGGTCACACACCCGGACAGCTCCACACCCTGGTGAGCGGCAATTCGCAGACTCTTGTTTATGCGGGTGATCTCATTCCAGGTAAGGCCTGGGTGCACCTACCGATAACGATGGGCTACGATCGCTATCCGGAAAAGGTTATCGATGAAAAAGAAGAACTCTATCGAGATGTCGTCGAGAAGAAGTGGATCGTGTTCTATACCCACGATTCCAAAGTCGCTGCGAGTCAGGTGGAGAAAGATGACAAAGGCCGTTACCTCCCCGTCCACGACCTCGAGACACTCGAGCGTTTTTCATTAAATTGACCGAGGGTCTGCCCGGATATTAAAAAATCTGCGAGAATACTTGATAGCGATAAGTGGTGACGAAATTTGTCTAATCCATAAAAAGCGACGAGGTTCTCAATGGAAGTCGGAGATTTTGTTCGGGGCGAGCGGAAACGCCAAGGCATGACTCAGCAGCAACTCGCGACCAAATCCGGAGTCGGCCTCAATTTTGTTTATCAGTTGGAAAAGAATAAACCGAGTGTGCAGCTGGATTCTTTGAATCAAGTCTTGAGAGCTCTTGGCTACTGCGTGAGTGTGCAGAGGGATTTTCGTCCTTGGGATGCTCCCGTGCCGAACGAAAACGCATCAGCTGGCGCCAGTGCCAATCCCCGTCTTCGGACCCGGGCCAATGCCCAGGAAATCGATGAATTTTGATTTAGAGGCGGGCGTTACCCGAACGCTTGCTCTGACCGATCACACCGATGGAATCGCAGCCGCGCAAGGCATCGGTGAATTGGAAGTTATTCAGATCCGTCGCATACATCTTCATAAAATCCCTCTCCTGACTCAGGCTATTTAAGCCATTCGCCACCTTCTGCATACGCTGCGAAAGGACTGGGCTGATGCGTGCGCGACAATAGCTTTCTGCAAAGTTCCGCTTCGGACTCGGCAATATGCTAGCGAGGAATAGGGATTCCGCGCTGGTCATCTCGCGGGTTGGCTTTTTGAAGTAGAGGGCTGCCGCCTTGCC